>JACQUS010000239.1 GCA_016210125.1 Chloroflexota bacterium
GGCCTCCGCCGCCCTGAGCGCCGCTCCCGCGTCTGGGTCGCAGCCGCCCGGCGGGTCCGTGTTCGCCAAGCCCAGCATAGCACGGGCGCAGCGCACGAGCAGCGCCACGGCGCCCGTGCGCGCACGCAGCATGGTAGGATGAAACGGGGAGCGCAGAGGTTACCTCAGGCGACCTCTGCGCTCACGATCTTCGGCCGAGTCGGCGATGTCCCACCCGGCACGGCGCGCTTTAGCGGAGAGCAGAGGCCACACCAGCGATGGACCTTGACGAAGCGCGCGAGCGCATCGACCAGCTCGACGCGCAGATAGTTCAGCTCCTCAACGAGCGCGCCCGAATCGCTCAGGAGCTCGCCAAAAGGAAGCAGGAGAGCGGCGCGGCGGTCTACGACCCGACGCGCGAGCGGGCCGTACACGAGCGCGTCTGCGAGCTCAACGCCGGGCCATTGAGCGACGCTAACCTCGTCGCCATTTACCGCGAGATCATCTCCGCCACGCGCGCGCTGGAGGCGCCCCAGCGCGTCGCCTTCCTCGGTCCGGAAGCGACCTACACGCACCAGGCCGCGCGCCGCCACTTCGGCCACGCGACCGAGTACGTGCCCTGCCGTAGCATCGCCGAGGTATTTCAGGAAACTGAGCGTGGAAGCGCCAGCTTCGGCGTCATACCCATCGAGAACACCATCGAAGGCGCGGTCACGCATACGCTCGACATGCTAGCGGACAGCGACCTCAAGCTGCGCATCTGCGCTGAGATCATGCTGGAGATTCACCACAACCTGCTCGGCCACGGCCCGCTCGCGCAGGTCAAGCGCATCTACTCGCACCCGCAGGCCTTGGCGCAGTCGCGCCGCTGGCTGGCGCAGCACCTGCCGAACGCTGACCTCATCGAGACGACGAGCACCGTCCGTGGCGCCGAGCTCGCGGCCACCGACCCGGAGGCCGCAGCCGTCGGTCCGGAGCTGGCGGCCAGCCTCTACCGGCTCACCATCCTGGCGCGCAGCATCGAGGATAGCGCCGACAACGTGACGCGCTTCCTGGTCCTTGGGCCGGAGATGGCGCGTGGTAGCGGTGATGACAAGACGGCGATCATGTTCTCGATCCGCGACCGTGTCGGCGCGCTGCACGACGCGCTCGGCCTCTTTCGCCAGCAGAGCATCAATCTCACGAAGATCGAGTCGCGGCCCTCCCGGCGGCGCGCCTGGGACTACGTCTTCTTCGTCGATCTGGAGGGCCACCCCGACGACCCGCACGTGCAGGCTGCCCTCCGCGCCCTGGCACAGGAGTGCGTCGACGTGCGCGTGCTCGGCGCCTGGCCGCGCGGGAGCCAGGCGAACGGGTCGTAAGGCTCTACCCTGGTTAGCGTGCCGGTGGACGTGCGCCGGCGCTCCGTGCCGCGACGCTGGCTGCGTCCAGTAACAGCGCGCGCGACATGTCTTGTCGTTCCAGTCGCTGCCGCGCTACAATACCGGTGCACATGGCGGCAGCGGCCACGTATATGCGTTTGCAGGGAGCGACACGCCATCGGGAATCGGCCGGTGCGCGACACGACGCCCACACCCCGCCGGCGGGTCACCCTGCGCGCGCTGACGATCCTGCGCAGGCTCCTTGAAGGGCCAGCCAGCGCCGTCGCGCTGATCGCCGCCGCCGAGGGCGAGCTCGGCTCCGATGCCTTCGGCGAGAGCCCACTCTTCGCCCTGCGTCGCGACCTCCAGGCACTGCGCGCCGCGGGCTTCGCCGTCGGCTACGACCGCGCGCGCGGCTCCTACGCGCTGGCCGGGCAGGGAGGGCTCGGCCGGCTCGCAGATGACCAGGCGGCGGCACTCGGCATCCTCGTACGCAGCGCGAACGAAACCCTACCGTTTAGCGGGCCTCTCTGTGCGTGCCTCGCCGCAGTCGTCGCCGCCCTGCCACCCGACCTCCGGCAGCGCGTCCAGCGGCCGGGCTTGCGCTTCGACTTGCGGGCCGATCCACCGATGGGTCAGCATCATGCGGTCCTAGAGACCCTGGACCGGGCGCTAGCCTCGCGCCACTGCCTACGGCTGGTGTACCGGTCCGCGTCACGCGGCGTCGCGACGCGGCGCACCGTGGAGCCGCTGGACCTGGTCTTGCGCGACCGCCACGTTTATCTGGAGGCCTTCGACGGCGAGGCGGGACACTTTCGGCAGTTTCGCGTCGACCGTATCGCCGAGGCCAGCGTTCTACCGCGTGTCGCTCCGCAGCGCACGTCGGCGCGCCCGGCTATTCGCCTGCGCTTCCGCATCTCGCCGCGGCTCGCGCGCCACGGACCAAGCGGCTTCGACCGCGCCCAGGTGACGCCACTGCCCGACGGCAGCGCCTTGGTAACGGCCGAGACCACGTCGCTCTTCTGGGCCGCGCGGGCGCTCCTGTCCTACGGCGAGCATGTTGAAGTGCTAGACCCACCGGGACTGCGCCGTGAGCTTGGGCGCATCGCCCAGGTGCTCGCGACACGGTACCGCGGCGCAGCCGGTCTCGTCGCCGAGGAGCGCACCCGCTACGACGTCCCTTGATCGTCGCCGAGCGGCGGCGGCGGCGCTTCGCCCTTGCGCTTGGCGACGAGGGTGACCACGTGCAGCAGGGGGAACCAGCGCCGCTGCCCGACTGCGGCCGTCGCTCCCAGCTCGGCGAAGCTCTGGAGCCCGCGGTCGCCCAGAGCCTGTAGCTCAACTGCGCCGCCCTCGGCATGGACGCCCGTCAGCCGGCAGTCAAGCGCCGTGACGATCTCGGGCCGCAGGCGCGCTACGAGATGGCGGAACGCGACGCCTCGTGCCAACTCCAGTGCGCGCAGACGCGTCTCGCGATCGGGCGGCGGGCCGGCGCTGGCCTCGTCGGTCACAGCTCGGCCACCTCGCGGGCGAAGCGCTCCATGGTCCGCAGGGTGTCTTCGCGGTCCAGTCCCCAGGCATCGGCGACGACGTAGCCGACGCCCAGCGCCGCCGCGCCGTCGATTTCACGTCGAATGTGATCGGGCGGCCCCAGGAGCGCGTTCGGGCGGCGACGCTCGGGCGCGGCGTCGCGGAAGCGCACTGCCGCCCGCAGGCACAAGGTCAGCTCGGCCGGATCGCGGCCGCGCGCTGCGCAGGCCTGGCGGATGCCGGCGACGTCGGCGGCGAGCTGCTCAGGCTGCTCCGGCCAGACGCCAATCCAGCCGTCGCCCAAGCGGGCCACACGGCGGAACGCCGCCGCGCTGTGCCCGCCGATCCAGAGCGGCGGCCCGCCGGGCTGCGGCGGCCGCGGGCGAACGTAGAGGCCCTCGAACTGCCACCAGCGCCCGGCGAAGCGCGGCTCGTCGGCCGTCCAGACGGTGCGGTAGATACGCAGGTGCTCATCGGCCACGGCGCCGCGATGGGCGACGATATCGTCGCTCCAGCCGAGTAGGCGGAATTCCTCGAGCAGCCAGCCGGCGCCGAGGCCGAGGACGAGCCGTCCACCAGCCAGCACGTCGACGGTGGCCAGCATCTTGGCGTTGAGCAGCGGGTGGCGCAGCGCCGGGACCATCACCGCCGTGCCGAGGCGCACGCGGCGCGTCACGCCGGCGAGATAGGCCAGCGTCGTGACCGGCTCCAGCCAGTCGTGGTCGCTCGGCATGGTGAAGCGGCCGCCGGGGCCGAAGGGATAAGCCGAGCGGATCTCCATCGGCATGACCACGTGGTCCGCCAGCCAGATCGAGTCGAGGCCCAGATCCTCGGCCGCGCGGGCCAGATGCGCCAGGTCATCGCGCCAGGCGAAGCCCGGCCCGAAGCTGGGCAGCGCGAAGCCATACTGCACGACGTCCCTCCACTGGACAGTCCGCCGGAAATCCGCTATACATTTGAGAGGGAACCTGGACGCAGGACAGAAGGAGCATAGCACTTGGCGAAAGGGAAATCAGCGGCCAAGGCGCACCGTCGGTCGGAGAAGCGCCGCGTGCGCAACCAGTCCGTGCGGTCGACGGCGAAGACGTTCATCCGCGCTGCCGAGCGCCTGATCACCGCCGGCCAGACGGGCGACGCTCAGCAGGCCGTCGTGAGGGCCGTCTCGCAGCTCGACCGTGCCGCCGAGAAGAAGATCCTCCACAAGAACAACGCGGCGCGTCGCAAGTCTCGCCTCATGGCCAAGCTCAACCGCGCGCTCCAGGGAGCCGCTGCGGCTCGCGCATAGCGCGACCCACACCCCCTGGAAGTGGTCGCCAGCGGCACCGACCGCGCCCCGCGCATTAGGACGAGATCGCAGCAGAGATCGCAGAGAGCGCCCAAGGCGCCCTCTGCACCACCCTTCCAAGACCGTTTCTCGGTGCATGCGCGCGCTCGGTGACCTCATCCTCCGTTCCCGTCTCCGCACGCAGAGCCGGCGAGTGCGGGCGTGAGGCCGGTCGCGCGCGCGCGAAACGCGAGTGTTCAGCAGGAATTCGCCTTCACTCCTGTGAAAAGAGCCTTGCGGGTGCGTGCCCCACCCCACTCCGGAAATGGTTCCCGGAGGTCGCCTTCGGCGACCTCCGGACTCCCCGGCCGATCTGCTCCCCCTCTCCGAGTCGGAGAGGGGGCCGGGGGGTGAGGTCGATCTCCCGCAGCGCAGCGCTTGTCCTTCAGCGCTGGCGTCCCGCAGGGACATCGCTAGCTCCCCTTACGCCGCCCGAAGGCGCAAGCGTTCACGGACATGCCGAACATCGCAGCGCCAGTGAGAGGCCACGCGGCCGCGCGGAGGCCTGGCTCGCGGCCGACGGTATAATCTTCACGCAGGCGCAATGGAGTGGGCTCTCGTGCGCTACACACAGCTCGCGACCTCCTTCGAGGACCTCGAGGCGACCAGCAGCCGGCTGGCCCTGGTGCAGATTCTAGCGCAGCTTTTCGGCGAGGCCAGCGCCGAGGAGATCGAAAAGATCGTCTACCTGTGCCAGGGCCGGCTTGCGCCGTTCTACGAGCCCATCGAGCTGGGCACCGGCGAGAAGCTCGTCGAGGCGGCGATAGGTGAAGCCTACGGCGTGCCGCGCGAAGAGGTCCACCGGCTCTACCAGCGCGAGGGCGACCTGGGCCTCGTCGCCGCGCGCCTGGGCGCGGCGGCTGCGCACGACTATGCCGTGCTGGAGGTCTACGAGCGGCTGATGGCCATCGCGCAGTCACAGGGGCCGGGGAGCGTAGAGCGGCGCGTCAGCCTGCTGGCCGACCTGCTGCGCCACGCCGGGCCAACGGCGGCCAAGCACCTGGTGCGCCTAGCCCTGGGGCGACTGCGCCTCGGCATCGGCGACCCGACGATCCTCGAGGGCCTCAGCGTCGCCAGGGTCGGCGACCGCGGCCTGCGGCCGGTCCTTGAGGCCGCCTACAACCGCACGTCCGACCTCGGGGCCATCGCGCGCACGCTGTGGGAGGCCGGACCCGCTGGCGCCGCGGCCATGCGCATCCAGGTCGGCAAGCCGGTGCGGCCGGCCCTGGCTGAGCGCCTACCCAGCGCGCAGGCCGTTGTCCAAAAGCTCGGGGCGTGTTACGCCGAGTTCAAGTACGACGGCTTCCGCTGCCAGGTGCACCGCGACGGCGACGAGGTGCGCATTTTCTCGCGCAACCTCGAAGACATGACGGCGATGTTCCCCGAGCTATTGGCAGGCACGCTGGCGCAGGTGCGCAGCCGGCAGGCCATCTTCGAGGGCGAGGCCGTCGCCTACCATCCCGAGTCCGAGGAGTACCTGCCGTTTCAAGAGACGACAAAGCGGCGCCGCAAGCACGGCATCGCCGAGGCCGCGGCGCAGCTTCCCCTCCGGCTTTTCGTGTTCGACGTCCTCTTCCAGGACGGCGAGGACCTGACGCCGCTCAGCTACCGCGAGCGCCGCGAGCGTCTGCAGCAGCTCGTCGCGCCCGACGACACGCTGCTCATCTCGGAAACCTGGCCGGTCGAGGGCGAGCAGCAGCTCATGGAGCACTTCAACGAGTCGGTCGCCCGGGGGCTCGAAGGCCTGATGCTCAAGAAGCCCGAGTCGCCCTACCAGGCGGGCGCGCGCAACTTCGCTTGGGTGAAGTTCAAACGCACGACGGCCGGCGCGCTCAGCGATACCATCGACTGCGTGATCCTCGGCTACATCTTCGGTCGCGGCAAGCGCGCCCAGTTCGGCGCTGGAGCACTGCTCGTCGGTGTCTACGATCCGGAGCAGGACGTGTTCGTGACCGTGTGCAAGATCGGCACGGGGCTGAGCGACGAGGAGTGGCGGGAAATCCGGGCGCGCTGCGACAAGATCGTCGTGCCCCACCGGCCGGCGCGTGTCGTGTCGCTCATCGAACCGACGGCCTGGGTCGAGCCCAAGGTCGTCATCGAGGTCCTGGCGGACGAGATCACCCGCAGCCCAGTCCACACCTGTGGCCGGCGGAACGGCGAGCCGGGCTACGCGCTGCGCTTCCCGCGGCTGGTGAGCTTCCGCGGCGCCGACAAACGCCCGGAGGACGCCACGACGGTGGCCGAGATCATCGCCCTCCACGAGCAGCAGGCGCGGCGACCCGTCGCCAGCGCGCCATAGGCGTTGCGCTGTGAGCCATCGCGCTGTGAGCGCCGAGACATGAGGGTGGCGATTTCGACGGATCGTGCCTTCCGGCTGCTCCAGTGTGGGCCCGTGGTGCTCGTCACGGCGGCCCACCGCGACCGCGTCGGCATCACGGCGACGCCGTGGCACACGCCGCTCAGCTTCGCGCCGGCGCTCGTGGGCGTCGTCCTCTCGCCGGCGCGCCTGACTTACGAGCTGATCCGCCGCAGCGAGCAGTTCGCCTTGAACATACCGAGCGTCGAGCGCGCTGCGACAGTCCAGTCCTGTCTGCGCGTCTCGGGCCACGACGTGGACGACAAGCTCAAGCTCGTGGGCCTTTCGGTCGCCAGCGCGCAGGCCGTCGCCGCGCCGCTGATCGCGGACTGCCTCGGCTGGGTCGAGTGCGGGCTGGTGGGCGTGCACGAGCTAGGCGACCACCACCTGCTGGTCGGACAGGTGCTCGTTGCCTGGGCCGAGTCCGAGGCCTTCGACGAGACGTGGCGGCTCGACGCGCCCGAAGTGCGCCCTCTGCACCTGCTCGGCGGTGCGCACTACGCCGCCCTGGAGCGGCGCATCGTGCTGGAGGCCCCGGCGGAGGCGAGCAGCACGTAGGGGTGAGGAAACCTCGCCTCTCTTAGGTCGTTCCAGCCCGGCCCGCCGCGCTCAGCCGGCCAGGCGCGCCGTGCGCCCCAGCGCCGCCAGGAGGTCGTCGAGGTGCACGAGCGTGGCCACGCAGGCGATGCGCCGCGCTGCCAGGAGCTGGCGCAGCCCGCGCAGGTGGTCGCTCGGCAGCAGGCTGTAGCCGACGATGGGCAGGTCCGGCTGCTCGTGTCGTAGCCGCAAGGCCACGCGCAGCCCGCGGAGGTCCAGCTCGCCCCGGCCGCTCCTCGGCCAGTCGGCGACGCACACCACCGCGGCTCGCCCGCTCGGCGCCGGTCCGTCGCCCAGCCACGGCTGCACGGGCAGCCCCAGCCAGGTGAAGTAGGCCACCAGCCCGCGCTGGCGGAGAGCATGGTGCTCCACGAGGATGAGCGGCTCGTCCATAGCATCATGATTATCGGTTCTGCGTCACAGAACCCTGATAACTCCATTACGGTTATCCGCCTGCCCGCTTCGGCCTCCGATATTGGCGCAGGGCGAGTACCGCGCCGCACCGCAATGGGCTACATTAAACAACGGCAGCCGCCGCAAGGAGGACCCGTGGGACGGCGCATGATCCGCGACATGCGGCAGCCGCGACGCCGCGAGGAGACCTGCGTCGTCGCCGGCCGGAGCTTCGTGCTGGCGGTCGAATGGCAGGCGACCTCGGAGAGCTGGGCGGCCGCCGTGCGCATCGCCGCTGCGCCGGGCGATGCCACGGACCTGCCGCTGCGGGCGACGCTCGACCTGGAGACGGCGGGCGAGCTGCTGCTATACAGCGCGATGACGCTCCAAGACCTCAAGCACATGACCGAGGACGCTCTCCTCGGATTGGCACGGGTCTATCTGGAGCGTCGCGACGCGCTGGAGAGTACACCGGCCGTCTAACGGCGTTGACAGCCCGGCGGGCCTCTGTTACAGTCCCACACGGGCGGAGCAGGAACGGAGCAGACGAGCTATGGCCATCCGCAGAGAGCCAGAAGAGGACTTCTACCGCGTCGACATCGAGGACGCGCGCCAGCTTATCGACCGCGGCGAGGTGGACATCGTCGACGTGCGCGAGCCTTGGGAGTACGAGCAGGGACATATCTCAAACGCGCGCCTGGTGCCGCTGAACACGCTCCTCAGCCGGCCGCAGGACTTCCTCAACCGCGACGGCATCCTGATGGTCTGCGGCGTGGGGCAGCGCAGCGCGGTCGCGGCGGAGATGGCCACGGCGCTCGGCTTCGGGCGCGTGTACAACCTCGAGGGCGGTACGACAGGCTGGATCCAACACGGCCTGCCGGTCGAAGTCTAGATTAGGGGCGTCGTGAACGATGACAGCGCGTCCCGGCGGCGCGTAGCTGGCGAGGCGCGATCGGTCGAGTCGGACCTCCCGGCGCCGGCCGACTCGACTGGCGTCGTACTAGGCACGCCCGGGCTCGCCGGGGCCGCCGCGCCGGGCGCAGTGCCTCCATCTGCCGCGCCGCACCCGCCTGCCGCGCCGCACCCGCCTGCCGCGCCGCAGCCGCGGCCCTCGGCGCCGGGCGCCGTGGCACCGCCGCTCGTGGCCGGCGCCGAGCCGTTGAGCGCCGCGGGCGAGCCGGCAGCGCCCGGGGCCGACGCCGCGCCCGAGAGCGTCGAGCCGGCCCGCGGCGAGCTCATCCGCCTTCCGGCACGGCACAACGAGTTGCTGGCGGAGGTCACGCGCCGCGTCAATGCCGACGTCGACCTGCACACCCTCTGGCGCTGCGCGAACGTCAACGCGGTCGACCGGCTGGGCATGTCCGACCACGGGCCGGTGCACGTCCAGATCGTGGCCAATATCGCGCTGCGCCTGCTGCGGCTGCTCGTCGCGGGGGGCCTCCAGCCGAGCATCGTCCGCGACCACCATCTCGACCCAAGCCACGCCGAGCTCGTCGTCGCGCTCGCCGCGCTGCTGCACGACCTGGGCATGTCGATCCACCGCAGCGACCACGAGGCGTACAGCCTCTTCCTGGCCAACGGCAAGCTGCGCGAGCTTCTGGCCGGGCTGCTCGCGCCGCCGGAGCTGACCATCGTCGTGTCCGAGACGCTGCACGCCATCATCGCGCACCGCGCCGACGGCAAGCCCTTCACGCTCGAAGCCGGCATCGTGCGCGTGGCCGACGCGCTCGACCTGGCCAAGGGACGCTCGCGCATCCCGTTCGAGGCCGGGCAGGTGAACATCCACTCGCTTTCGGCCGCGGCCATCGAGCGCGTCGACATCCAGCCGGGCGACGAGCGGGCGGTGCGCATCACCATCCACATGAGCAGCGACGCCGGCATCTTCCAGGTGGACGAGCTGCTGCGCGAGAAGCTGCGCGGCTCGGGGCTCGAGGCGCACGTGGCGGTCGAGGCCGTCAGCACCGGCACGGGCGCGCGCAGGCTGGTCGAGGTCTTCCGCTTGTGAGCGGGCCGGCCGCCAGAGCAGTGCCGCTTGGCGACGAGCGCGCCGGCCAGGACACCTATCGCTGGGTGATGCTGGGGCTCGTCTGGCTGCTCTACGCGTCGTTCGGCCTCGTGCGGTCGGGTCCGGCGCCCCTCGTCGAGCCCATCGTCCAAGACCTGCGCCTGACCTACACACAAATGGGCACTATCCTCGGCGCCTGGCCCCTCGTCTACATCGGCGTCGCCTACCTCGCCGGCACGATCCTCGACCGCATGGGCCTGCGGCGCGCACTCTTCCTCGGCGCGCTGATCATCGCCGGGTCGGGCATCCTGCGGGCGCTAGCTGGCGACTTCACGCTCATGTTCCTCGCCGTCGCCGTCTTCGGCATCGGCGGGCCGACCATCTCCGTCGGCGCGCCCAAGCTCATCGCCATCTGGTTTCGCGGCAGGGACCGCAGCGCCGCCGCCAGCATCTACACGACCGGCTCGGTGCTCGGAGGCGTCGCCGCACTGGCGACGGCCAACGCCGTGCTGATGCCGGCGACCGGGTCGTGGCGGGCCACGCTGGCGATCTACGGACTCGTCGCGCTGGCCGGGGCGTTCCTGTGGCTTCTGCTGGCGCGCGATCCGCCGCGCCAGGCGACGACCGGCAGGGCCGGCGCCGCGGAGAAAGGCGGCCTACGGTACCTGCTGCGCGTCCGCAACGTCCAACTTGTGCTACTGATGGCCTTCACCGCGCTGGTGACGAACCACGGCATCACCAACTGGCTGCCGGTGCTCTTGCAGCGCGGGGGGATGACGCCGGCCGAGGCCGGCTACTGGGCCTCGGCGCCACAGATCGCCGGAGCCATCGGCGTCCTGTTTCTGCCGCGACTGTCCGCCCCCGGCAGTCGTCGACCCATGGTCGCCGGTATGCTGCTCGCCGCCGCCGTGAGCACCGTCGGGCTGCTCGTGACGAGCGGGCTGGGCCTGACGATCGCCCTCCTGCTCCACGGCATCTCGCGCGCGGCGCTCACGCCGCTGCTCATGCTCGTGCTCATGGAGACTCCAGAAGTGGGGCCAGCCCAGATGGGCGCAGCCGGCGGTCTGTACTTCACCGCCGGCGAGATCGGCGGCTTCGCCGGCCCCTTCCTGATGGGGCTGCTCTTCGACCTGACGGGCACCTTCGCCGTCGGCATCCTCTTCCTCGGCGCGCTCAACGTGGCCCTGCTTCTCGGCACCCCGCTCCTCCGCGAGCAGCCGAGCGGCTCAGGCTGAGGTCCCACGTGGCGCGGCAGCAACGAGCGGTATACACTACGGGCGGCGCACGCTGGCAGGCCGACGCGGCCCAGCCGCACCGCCCGCAATGACACCGGCCAACCCGAAAGGGGCGACGCCACCCGGCGCGGCTGCTCCCGGAGCGCGGTGGGGCAGCCGCCCGCCACCGCCATCTTGCAAGGAGAGCTGGCGGCGCGCCCGTAGCGCACCGCAGGCAATGTGAAAAGGAGTGCTGTGTATGCGTCGTCTCACGGATCGTCTCTACGATGTCGTCGTCGTCGGCGGTGGGAACGCCGCGCTGACGGCGGCCATTGCCGCGCACGACGCCGGCGCGCGGGTCCTGGTGCTCGAGAAGGCGCCGGAGACCTTGCGCGGCGGCAACAGCCGCTTCACCGGCGGCCTCTTCCGCACCCGCTACGACGGCATCGCTGACATCCGGCGGCTTATCCCCCTGTCCGACGACGCGGCGGCGCGCGTCGACGTCGGCCAGTACACGCACGACGACTTCTATCGCACGGTTATGCGCGTCACCGGCGGGCAGGCCGATCCTGAGCTGACGAACACGCTCATCGAGCGCTCGCTACCGACGATGGAGTGGATGAAGCACGACCTCGGCGTCGCCTGGGAGTTCACCGACCTCTGGGCCGTGCAGGACGGCGACGTCCTGCGCTTCACGCCCGGCGCCGTCGTACAAGCCCTTGAGAAGGGCGTCGGGCTGGTGCAGACGCTTTACGAGGCCGCCGCCCGGCGGGGTATCCCGATCGCTTACCGTACCAAGCTCATGCGCCTGCTCCAGGACACGAAGGGCCGCGTTGTGGGCGCGCAGGTCAAGGACGCCGAAGGCTTCGCCGAGCTGCCGGCCGTGGCCGTCGTGCTCGGCAGCGGCGGCTTCCAGGCCAACCCCGAGATGCGCACGCGCTACCTCGGCCCGAAGTGGAACACGGTCAAGGTGCGCGGCACGGGGTTCAATACCGGCGATGGCCACCGCGCAGCCATGGACCTCGGGGCGCAGCCCTTCGGCCACTGGGCCGGCTGCCACGCGACGCCGATCGATGCCGACGCGCCGCCGGTCGGCGACCTGCGGCTGACCGACAAGACCAACCGCCTGTCGTACCTCTACGGCATCATGGTCAACATCTACGCCAAGCGCTTCGTCGACGAGGGCGAGGACTTCGGCGCCTACACCTACGCGAAGATCGGCGACACGATCCTCTCGCAGCCGCAGGGCATCGGCATCCAGATCTTCGACCAGAAGACGGTACACCTGCTGGAGGAGCGCTACAACACGGGCACGCCGGTTGTCGCGGACACGATCGAGGCGCTGGCCGAGGGACTGCACCTCGACGCCGCAACACTGCGGCGAACCGTGGACGAGTTCAACGCGCACTGCCCGAAGGGCAAGCGCTTCGACCCGTCGGTCCGGGACGGACTCGCGACCGAAGGCCTCGAGCCCCCGAAGTCCAACTGGGCGGTGCCGATCGACAAGCCGCCGTACGTCGCCTACCCGTGTACCGGCGGGATCACGTTCACCTTCGGCGGTCTGCGGGTGAACAGCAACGCGCAGGTGCTCGATGGGGAGAATGAGCCGATCAGCGGACTCTACGCGAGCGGCGAGATCACTGGCGGGTTCTTCTACTTCAACTACCCGGGCGGTACGGGCCTCATGCGCGGCGCCGTGTTCGGTCGCCTCGCCGGCCTGCACGCCACCGGCACGCCGGCGCCGAACTAGGGCGGGGAGACCCTGCCCTCACCCCATGGGCGCGGCAACCGCGCCGCA
>JACQUS010000240.1 GCA_016210125.1 Chloroflexota bacterium
CCCTGGTAGAGCACCTCGTCGGCGACGCGCAGGGCAGCGTCCAGCCCGACTTTCTTATCCACGACTTGGAGGAGGCGGTCGTTGGGGATGACGATCAGCGCGTCGACGTGCTCCTTGAGCTGCTTGATGCCTTCCTCGGCCACGGCGCGGCGCTTCTCGCCCTCGTAGCGGAAGGGGCGGGTGACGACGCCGACGGTCAGCGCGCCCACCTCCTGCGCGATCTCGGCCACGCGCGGCGCGGCGCCGGTGCCGGTGCCACCGCCCATGCCGGCGGCGATGAAGACCATATCGGTCTCGCGCAGGAGCTCGTAGAGGGCGTCGGCCGACTCCTCGGCCGCTTTAGCGCCGACCGTCGGATTGCCACCGGCCCCGAGCCCGCGGGAGACCTTATTACCGAGGTGCACGGAGCGGTGCGCCTGCACCCGCTTCAGGTGCTGCGCGTCGGTGTTGAGCGCGACCAGCTCGACGCCGCGTAGGTCGGCCTGCGCCATGCGCGCTACGGCGTTGCAGCCGCCGCCGCCGATGCCCACGACCTTGATCCGTGCCGAGCGCTCCGACTCGTCGGCGTGTCCGTTGCTGCCCTGATCGCTGCTCAACATCACCGCCCGACCTCCCTACGGCTCATCTGTTCACGGCAGGAACGCTCGTAGCCATCCAGCCACGCGGTGCGCCACGGGCGTCAGCGTGGCCGCCGCGGCCCGCCCCGCGGCCAGCCCGGCGGCGCGGCCCACAGCCAGCGCCCGCCCGCGATATGCCAGCGCGTCCTCGGCGCCGCGAGCCGCGCCACCGCGCCACCGCGCCAGTCCGGCGACCGCTGCGTAGGCCGGGCCTTCGACTGTGCCCGCGAGCCCCAGCGGCAGCCGCGGCTGCCCCAGCCGCACCGGCAGCTCCAGCAGCTCCGCCGCCCGCTCGGCAAAGCCGTCGAGCTCCGCGGCGCCGCCCGTCAGCACGCACCCCGCGGCCAGCAGGCGCGCGCCGCCAGCCCGCGCGATCTCCGCGCGCAACAATCCTAGCGTCTCGTCCACACGGGCGCCAACGATCTCGCAGAGCTGCCGCCGCGACACCTCGACGAGCGTGCCGCCGAAGGCCCGCGCGCTGAGCATCTCGTCGCGCGCGGCCGACCGCGGCTCGGCGCAGGCAAATGACAGCTTCAGCTCCTCGGCGACGTCGAGCGGGATACGCAGGCCGATGGCGAGGTCGCGCGTGACGTTGTTGCCGCCCACGGGCAGCACCGCCGTGTGCAGCGGCGCGCCCTCGACGAAGACCACCAGGTCGCACGTGCCCGCCCCCACGTCGATGACTGCGACGCCCAGCTCCTTCTCTTCCGGACTCAGCACGGCCTCGGCCGCGGCGAGGCCCTGGGCGACGAAGGCGCGCGGCGCCACGCCGGCCCGGCGCAGGCACTGCTCCAGATTCCGCAGCGGCGTGGCCTCGGCGGTGACGAGGTGCACTTCCACGTCGAGCCGCCGGCCGACCATCCCCACCGGGTTCTGGATGCCGCGCTGCCCGTCTACCGTGAAGCCGCGCGAGAGCACGTGCACGACCTCACGGTTCGGCGGCAGCAGCACGGCGCGCGCGGCCTCCACGGCCCGCGCCACGTCGTCCGGAGCGACCGGCGTGGGCTCGGCCGCCAGCGCGGCGACGCCGCGGCTGTTGAGCGAGGACAGGTGCGCCCCGGCCACGCTCACGAGGGCGCCGTCGGCCTCGCGGTTCGCCAGGCGCTCGGCCCGCCGCACGGCGAGCGCCACCGCCTGCACCACTTCCTCGACGCCCACAACGACGCCCTTACGGACCCCTGCCGACGGCGCGACTCCCGCCGCCAGCGCGCGTCCGACGCTGGCGCCGTCCTCGGCCACGAGCAGCGCACAGACCTTGCTCGTCCCGATGTCGAGCGCTACGAACGCGTCGCTCTCTCGCACCCCGGCCCCTCTCCCACGCCCGCCTCGCAGCGTTGCCAGCATGTGACACGGCTCAACGTAACGGGGCTACGCGCCGGCGCATCGCGCTCGGGCCACCCTGCCCACAGCGACAACCCCGATTATAGGGCGTGCGCGCCCCTCTGGCGCAACGATTCGATGACAATTTGGCACGTCGTCAGCGCTGGCCGATCCCGAGCAGGCGGCGCCGGACGCCAGCCACATTGTCGAACAGGCGCACCCCGAACGCCACCACCGCAGCGACCGATAGGTCGACGCCCAGCCGGTCGCCGACGAACGTCAGCAGCGCGGCAAGGATCATGTTGCTCACCAGCCCGCTGACGAACAGCTCGTTGTCGTAGCGCCGCTCCAGCGCCGCGCGCGCCGCGCCGACGACCGCATCGAGGCCGGCGAGGATGGCCAGCGCCGTGTAGCGCGCGTAGTCTGGCGGGAACGACAGGCGAAAGGCGAAGCCGATGATGACGCCGAGGAGCAGACCTGCCACCGGAAGCCACAACGCCACCCCGCTCGACCTCCTCTCCTTTCTGAACGCGCGACGAGGTTCGCTAGCACCGGGCACATCGTCCGAGCCCAGCCATGGGCGGGACGCACGCGGTCCCGAAGGTCGGACGCGGGCGCCAATGCCGCGCGCGAGCGTCGCAGTGCACAGGCCGGCCTCAGCCGCCGCGCTCGGCCGCCGGGCCGCCGCCGGCCGGCAGCGGCCGCACGTACGCGCGGTCGGGGAAACGCACGTCGTACATCGCGCCGCCCGGGCCGGCCAGGTCGGGGCGCGCCTGGAGCGCGCGCAGCGCTGCCTGCTGCCACGCCAGGTCGCCGCCCGGGTCGAAGAGCGCCTGCCAGCCGGGCCCGAAGACGACGAGCCCGGTCGCCTCGTGGTAGAGCAGGCGCGTGTCCGGCGGAAACGTCCTGGTAACGAACTGCGCCAGCCGCAGGGCGTTGCCGACGACCCGCGGGTCGAGCTGGTGGCCACGCGACCAGCCGCGGCCGCCGATCTGGTGCACCACCGGCAGGCCGGGCCACGCGCCGGCCGAGCGCCGCAGCGCTAGGCCCTGCTCGTCCACCAGCCACTCCTCGCCGGCCACGACCCACACGAGCGCCGGTCGCCGCTCGCTGACCGTCACCTCGATGACGCCGGGCGCGAAGACCTCGACCTGGGCCGCCTGCACCTCCGGTAGCGCCGCCAACCGCGCCTCCAGCTCCCCCTGCCGCAGCCACAGCACATGCCGACCCTCAGCGTCGAGCTGCGCCACAACCTCTTCGGCCGACAGCAGCCGCGTTCCGTACACCGCCACGTCGCGCACGTGCAGCGCGTCGCCGACGCCGAGCCAGGCCGAGAGGCCACCCAGCGCCGCGCCCATCGTCGCGTACGCCAGGCGCTGGGCGAGCGCCCACGCCCCGCTCTGCCGCCGGCCGGCGCGGCCGGCGCCGACACGGCGGCCGCCCAGCGCCCGCGAGTCGGCCAGACTCACTGCGCGACCGGCGCCGCGGGCGCGATCGGCTGGCCGGCGCGATCGCGGTGGCGCTCGATGGCCAGGGCGATGAGGCGGTCCACCAGCGCCGCGTACGACAGGCCGCTCGCTTCCCACAGCTTCGGATACATGCTCATCGACGTGAAGCCAGGGATCGTGTTGACCTCGTTCACGTACACGCGGTCGTCCGGCGTGACAAAGAAGTCCACCCGCGCCATGCCGGCGCAGTCGAGCGCGCGGAAGGCCTCCACCGCGTGGGTGCGCACGCGCTGCGCTACCTCTGGACCGAGGTTTGCCGGAATGACGAGGCGCGTCTCGTCGTCACGGTACTTGGCGTCGTAGTCGTAGAAGTCGCGCGCCGGGATGATCTCGCCCGGCACCGAGGCGCACGGCTCGTCGTTGCCGAGCACGCTGCACTCGACCTCACGCCCGGCGATGAACTCCTCGACCACCAGCTTGCGGTCGTACTGCGCGGCCAGGTCCAGCGCGCGCGCCAGGTCGGCGCGGTCGTACGCCTTGGAGACGCCGACGCTGGACCCGAGGTTCGCCGGCTTGACGAAGCACGGATATCCGAAGCGCGCCTCGAGATCGCTCAGGACGCGCGCCGGCTCGCGCCGCCAGGCGTGGCGCTGCACCACAACGAAGTCGGGGATGGGCAGGGCGGCGTCGCGCAGCAGCCGCTTCATCAGAACCTTGTCCATGCCCACGGCCGAGGCAGCGACGCCACAGCCGACGTAGGGCACGTCCACCAGCTCCAGCAGCCCCTGCACCGTCCCGTCCTCGCCGTAAGGCCCGTGCAAGATGGGGAACACGACGTCGGCGCGCCCGCCGAGCCAGGCGAGCCCGTCGTCGGCCGCACCGTGTGCTGGCGCGAGCTGGCCGGGGGCGGACAGCGCCGGTGGCCTGGGGGTCGTGGCGGCCGGCCCGATCAGGGCCTGCTGGCCGACGAGTGCAGCACGCAGCGCGGCCAGAGCTGGCGTGCCGGCGAGCCAGCGGCCATCCTTCCCGATGCCGACCGGCACCACCTCGTACTTCGCCGGGTCGAGCACGGCCAGCACCGACTGCGCCGAGAGCAGCGAGACCTCGTGCTCCCCAGAGCGCCCGCCGAACAGCACCGCGACGCGCAAGCGCTCAGCCATTCCCTGCCTCCCGTTGCCATTCGCCGACAAGCTGCACCTCCAGCTCCAAGGCTATCCCAAACTGCTGCGCCACCGCCTCGCGGGCCAGGGTGATGAGCGCCCAGACGTCTGCTGCGCGCGCGCGGCCGTTCGTCAGGATGAAGTTGCCGTGCTCCAGGGCGATCCACGCCCCGCCGACACGGGTGCCCTTCAGCCCGGCGCGGTCGATGAGCGCGCCGGCCGCGGCGCCGGGCGGGTTCTTGAAGACCGAGCCGGCGCTGGCCCCGGCGGGCTGCTTGGCCTTGCGCTCGGCGCCGATCTGCCGGATGCGCGCCAGCAGCTCGTCCGGCGCGCCTGGGCGCAGGGCCAGATCGGCGCTGAGCACCACGGCGTCCGGCACGTCGTGCAGGCGGCTGTGGCGATAGCGCAGGTCGAGCTCGCACGCCGGCAGCGTGCACAGCGCTCCGTCGGGCCAGAGCAGCTCGGCGGCCAGCAGCACGTCGGCGATGCAGCCGCCAAAAGCCCCGGCGTTGCTCACGACGCCGCCGCCGACCGTGCCCGGAATGCCCTCGGCCCACGCCAGACCGCCGAGCCCGCGCTTGGCCGCCTCGCGAGCCAGGCGCCCGAGCCGCACGCCCGACTCGGCGCGCACCACGGCCGGCCGGTCGCCGGCGGGCTCGGTGACGACCCACCACGCCTGCGCGCGGTTGGCGATGACCACGCCGCTGAGGCCGGCGTCGGCCGGCAGGACGTTGCTCTCGCCGCCAAGCACGAGGGTTCGCAGGCCGCAAGCGCGCGCGGCCTGCACGGCGCGGCGCAACTCGTCGGCGACGCGCACGACGACGAAGGCGTCGGCCGGCCCGCCGACGCGGAACGTGCTGTGGCGCGCCAGCGGCTCGCCGAGCTTGACCGGCCCACCGTAGCGCGCGGCGAAGGCGCGCAGCGCGTCGCTGGTCATCGCTCTCGCTCCGCCAGCGCGGCCAGCACCCAGCCGGCGGCCTTGGTCACCGAGCCGGCGCCCATCGTCAGCACGAGGTCGCCCGGCTCGACGCGCCGGCCCACGTAGGCCGCGGCCTCGGCCAGGTCGGGGACGTGGCGCGCGCGGTCCGGCGGCATGCGCGCCACGAGATCTGCGCTGCTCACGCCGAGCGTCTCGCGCTCGCGCCCGGGCGGCATGTACACGTCGACGACGACGGTCTGGTCGGCGGCGGCCAGCGCGTCGGCGAACTCGGCGAGGAAGGTCAGCGTCCGGTGGTAGGTGTGCGGCTGGAAGAGGCACCACAGCCGCCCGCGCGCGCGCAGCCGCGCCGCGGCCAGCGTAGCCGCGACCTCGGTCGGGTGGTGGCCGTAGTCGTCGTAGACGGCCACCCCGTGAGCCTCGCCGCGCAGCTCCATGCGCCGTCGCGCGCCGCGGAACTCCCCCAGCGCCGCGGCCGCGGCCTCGGCCGGCACGCCGCAGAGGTCGGCCAGCGCCAGTGCCGCCAGCGCGTTAGCGACGTTGTGCGCGCCGACGAGCCGCAGCCGCACCTGGGCGGCCGGCCGGCCGTACCGGTGCACGGCGAACGCCGCGCCGGCGGGTTCGAGGCACACCGCGGCGGCCTGCCAGTCGGCCGCGGCGCTTAGCGCGTAGCGGACCACCTGGCCGGCGTGCCCTTCGGCTAGCGCGCGTGCGCCGGGGTCGTCGGCGCAGACGACCAGCGCGCCGTCGGCCGGCAGCAGGCGCACGAAGGCAGCAAAGGCCTCGCACACCGCTTCGGGCGACCCGAAGTAGTCGAGGTGGTCGACCTCGACGTTCGTCACCGCGGCGCACCACGGCCGCAGGGCCAGGAACGAGCGGTCGAACTCGTCGGCCTCGACGACGAAGTGCCGGCCGCGGCCCCAGCGTGCCGAGCCATCGAGGTCGGGCACGTCGCCGCCGACGAGAAAGCCGGGCGCGAGGCCCGCGCGGTCGAGCACGTAGGCCGCCATCGCCGTCGTCGTCGTCTTGCCGGGCGTCCCGGAGACGGCCAGCGTCTGCCGCTCGGCGCTGAGCTGCCCCAGCACCGCGGCGCGCTTGACCACCGGCACGCCGTTAGCACAAGCCCAGTCCACTTCCGGATTGTCGCGCGGGATGGCCGACGAGACGACGACCACCTGCGCCCCGGCCGCGTGCGCTGCCGCGTGCCCGACGGCCACGCGCACGCCGAGCGCCGCCAGCTCGTCCAGCGCTGCCGATGGCAGCACGTCCGAGCCGCTGACGCGCAGCCCGCGCTCGATCAGCAGCCGCGCCAGCCCGCTCATGCCGGCGCCGCCGACGCCGACCAGGTGGGCGTGAGTGCCCGGCGCGAGCACCGGCTCACCCACCCTCGGCCTCCTCGGCCGGCATCGTGCGCCTGCGCCGGCCGGCTAGCCCGGGTGCCCGCACGCGATCCGACTCCCCCGACGCGTCGCTCACTGGTTGCCCTGCTACGCCACCGACAACGGCGGTGACGTCCGCCCTCACGCCCACGGTGCCCCTCTCCTGCCTCGCAGGAGCGAGGGAAGAAGAATTTTCGGGGGACACCCCCGAACCTCCGGCAGGGGGCACTGCCCCCGGCACCTCTGATTGTGGCACCGCTGCTGGTGGCACCACAGCCGCGACCCTCTCGACTCGAGCCGGAGGGACGGGGGTTGCCCCCGCCCGCGCTGCCTCTGCACTCTCCTGCCTGCCAGCGCTGCGAAGCCCCGACGGCTCTGGCGCGCCGAGCTCGTGCCGAGCGGCCACCCCCAGCAGCAGCGCGACGATGGCGTCGGCCCCGTGCAGCACCGCCAGGCGCCGTGCGCGCTCGGCCATCGCCACGCGCCGAGCCGCGTCGTCGAGCAGCGCGGACACGGCCGCTAGCAGGCCGCCACCGGGCAGGGCCGCGTCGGCCACGGCGACTGCCGCGCCGTGGCGCACCAGGTAGCGGGCGTTGCGCGCCTGGTGCGCGCCGGCGTGCGGATAGGGTACGAGGACGCTCGGCAGCCCGGCAGCCGGGAACTCGGCGCACGTCGCCGCCCCGGCGCGCGCCACCGCCAGGTCGGCCGCCATCATAGCGCGCGGTAGATCGTCCAGGTAGCCGAACAGATGGTAGCGTGCGCCCAACGTCGCCGGCAGCGCCGCGGCGCGCGCGCGCAGCCACGCCTCGTCGCGCTCGCCGGCGACGTGAACCACCTGGCTGCGCGCCAGAAGGTCCTCCAGCGCCGCGGCCACGGCCTGGTTGACCGAGCGCGCGCCGCGGCTCCCCCCGAGCACGAGCAGCGTCGGAAGTGCGTCGTCCAAGGCAAAGGATGCCCGAGCCGCAACGCGGTCGAGCCTCCACAGGCTAGCGCGTAGCGGATAGCCCGTAAGCACGGTGCGTCCGCGCGGCAGGTGCGGCAGCGCGTCAGGGTAGGACGCCGCGACGACGGTGGCCAAACGCGCCAGCGCGCGCACGGCGAGTCCCGGGACGACGTCAGGCAGGACGACGACGACGGGCAGGCCGCGCAGCCGCGCCGCCAGGGCGGCTGGCACGCAAACGTAGCCGCCGGTGGCCAGCACGGCGTCGGGGCGATACTCGTCGAGCAGGTGGCCAGCAGCGACCACCCCGCGGGCGACGCGGGCGAGGCTGGCCGCGACCTCCAGCGGATGGCGGCCGACGACGGGGCCGCTCGGCACGGCGGCGAAGGCGAGGCCCGCGCGCCGGACGACCCGCGCCTCGAGCCCGTCGCCGTGGCCGACGAAGAGCACCTCGGCCGTCGCGTCGGCCCGCCGCAGCGCCTCGGCCACCGCCAGCGCGGGGTAGACGTGCCCGCCGGTTCCGCCGCCCGTCACCACGACGCGCACGGGCTCACTCCTGGGCGCGGCGAGCGCGCGCCGCGTTCTGGCGGTCGATGCTCAGCAGCAGGCCGACGGCCACGAGCGAGATGACCAGCGACGAGCCGCCGAGGCTGACGAGCGGCAGCGGGATGCCGGTGAACGGCAGGACCCCAGCGACGACGGCGACGTTGATCAGCGCTTGCACCGTCAGCCAGGTGGCGATGCCCGTGGCCAGCAGCATCCCGAACGCGTCGCGGCTCTGGAGGGCGATGCGCGCGCCGCAGTACGCCAGCAAGGCGAATAGCAGGATGACCACCACGGCGCCGATGAAGCCCAGCTCCTCGCCGATGATGGCGAAGATCGTGTCGGTCGGAGCGCTCGGCAGGTAGTAGAACTTCTGCCGGCTGGCGCCGAGCCCGCGGCCGAAGAGCCCGCCCGATCCCAGCGCGATCTGCGCCTGGATGATGTGCCAACCGATGCCCAGCGGGTCGCTCTCGGGGTCGAGGAATGCTGCCAGGCGCTGCGAGCGGTAGCCGGCGCCGGTGACGGCGACGTAGAGGCCCGCCAGGCCGATGCCCACGCCGGCGACAAAGTGCAGCAGGTTGGCTCCGCCGGTAAAGTAGATGGCCACGGCGATGGCCACGAGGACCAGCGTCGTCCCGAGGTCGGGCTGCAGCAGCACCAGCCCGACGACGACCCCGAGGACGATGGCGAAGGGCAGCGTGCCATAGGCCAGATCGCGCACGCGATGGCCTTTGCGCGAGAGCCAGTCGGCAAAGTAGACCGCCACGGCCAGCTTGGCGAACTCGCTGGGCTGGAAGGCCGGCAGCGGGCCGACGGCCAGCCAGCGCTGGGCGCCGAACTCCGTGCGACCAAGATGGGGGACGAGCACGACGACCAGACCGGCCAGCGCCAGGACGAAGACGCCCACCGACAGCCGCCGCCAGTGCCGGTAGTCGATGCGCGCGGCCACGACCATCGCCGCGACGCCCAGCGCTGCCCAGCCGAGCTGCCGCGCCAGGAAGTAGCTCTCGTTGCCGTACGCCGGGTTGTTGTGCGCGATGACGAACGTCGAGCTGTAGACCATCGTGATGCCGACGAGGAGCAGAGCCGCGGTCACCGTGAGCAGCAGCGTCTCGTTCGACCGTGCCCGCGCGTACACCGTGCTCACTCCGCCAGCTCCTGGACGAGCGCCTTGAAGGCACGCCCGCGCTCCTCGAAGTCGCGGAAGGCGTCGAAGCTCGTCCCGCCGGGCGAGAGCAGCAGCACGTCGCCGGGCCGCGCCGCGGCGACGGCCGGCGCGAACGCTGCGCGCAGGTCGGGTGCGCAGCGCAGCTCGGCCGGCCCCTCGGCGGCGGCGAGCGCAGCGTGGAGCGCGCCGGCGGCCTCGCCGAAGCAGACGACGAGCCGCGCGCGCCGCCGCGCCAGCCAGGCCAGCTCGTCCAATGGCTGGCCCCGCTTCAGCCGCCCGCCGACGAGCAGCAGCAGGGGCGTGTTGAAGCTGCGCAGCGCGGCGACGGTCCGCTCCGGCGCCGTGGCGATGGAGTCGTTGACGAAGCGCACGCCGCGCCATGTGCGAACGTCCTCCAGACGGTGCTCGACGCCCGAGAACGTGCGCAGCGCCTCAGCCATGGCCGCGGGCGCGGCGCCGCAGGCCGCGGCGATGGCCACGGCCGCCAGGGCATTGGCGAGGTTGTGCTCGCCGGGCAGGCGCAGCTCGCCGCGTTCGCAGACGGCCGTCTCGCCGCCGTCCTGCCGCAGCCAGAGTCGGCCGTCGCGCACGAAGGCCCCGGCGCCGACGGGCACGTGGGTGCTGAAGAAGAGCACGCACCCGGCGCAGCCGGCGCCGAAGGCGTGCGTCAGCGGATTGTCGTAGCCGAGGATGGCCCAGTCGTCAGCCCCCTGGTGGCGCAGGATGTTCCGCTTGGCCTCGGCGTAGGCCGCCAGCGTGCCGTGGCGCTCTAGGTGGTTCGGTGTGACGTTCAGCACCGCGGCGACGTGCGGGCTCTGCTCCAGCAGCTCGAGCTGGAAGCTGCTCAGCTCCAGGACGACGATAGAATCCAGGGTAAGCTCGTTCATTCGGTCGATCACCGGCGCGCCGATGTTTCCCCCGACCAGGACGTGGCTGCCATTGGCGCGCAATATCTCTCCGACCAGCGTGGTGATGGTAGTCTTGCCGCTGCTGCCGGTGATCCCGATAATCGGGGCCGGGCACAGC
>JACQUS010000227.1 GCA_016210125.1 Chloroflexota bacterium
CCGTCGCACCCGTAGGGCCGAACCGAAGCTTCGTCCCGCGGCACATCCCGGGCCGATCGAGCGCTGCCTTGCCTCTCTGGCACGGGGACCGCCAGGGGTAAGCAAGAACCCCAGGCTTCCTAGCGCTCTCCTTCCACGTGGCATCGTAGGGGCGGAGCTCGTCGTCGCACCGTGCCCGTGGGCGAACACAAGGTTCGCCGCTACACATTCCACCGTGTGCACGGTGAAACAGCAGGCGCGGCCCTGCGCTCTCGCCGTAGGGCGACTGTTCAGCCGGGCGCCCTATCCGCCGCCCTCGCGCACCTTCGCCAGCTCGCTCAGCAACACCGGCACGCCGACCGCGCAGGTGTGGATGCCGAGCACGCTTGTCAGCTCGTAGACCTCCATAATCTCTTCTTTGGTGGCGCCGTAGCCGAAGGCGTTCCGCACGTGCTGGCGCAGTCCGGGCGCATAGAGGTGCGTGGTTGCGGCGTCGATGGCGATGTAGATCAGCTCCTTGATCTTCGGTGCCACCCTTCCTTTGCGCCAAGGCGTCGCGGAGAAGTTCAGGTAGGCCTCGAAGAAGTCAGGATCGAGGAGCAGCAGCCCGTCCCAGAACTCGTTCCAGTAGCCCCGCTCCTTGACGAAGCTGTCCTTGAGCTGCCGCTGCCGCTCGCTCAGGGGCCGGCCGTCGACCTCCGCGCCACGACCCGCACGGCGCAGCTCCTCGATGAGGATCGGCACTCCCATCGTACACGTGTGTATCCCAAGCGCGCTCACAAGTTCGTACACTTCCATGATCTCGTCGGCCGTCGCGCCGAGGCGGAGCGCGTTCTGGACGTGCTGCCGCAGGCCGGGCGCGTACAGATGCGTCGTCGCCGCGTCGATGGCGATGTAGATGAACTCCTTGATCTTCGGCTCCAGCGTGCCCGTGCGCCAGGGTGTCGCCGAGAGGTTCAGGTAGGCCTCGAAGAAATCAGGGTCCAGCCGCAAGAGCCCGTCCCACACCTGGTTCCAGTAGCCGCGCTCGTTGATGAAGCTCTCCCGAAGCTGCTGCTGTCGCTCGCTCAGCTCGGTCATCGCAGCCCTTCTCCCTTTCTCCTGCGAAAATACCCCTCTGGGCGTCTGCCCCGCCCCACGCCAAAGGGGTTCCCCCAGAGGTCGCCTTCGGCGGCCTCTGGACGCCCCACCCGCTCTGCGCCCCCTCTCCAGCCGCGCTGGAGAGGGGGCCGGGGGGTGAGGCCTATCCCCCTGCGGCGCAGCCGCTTTCCATTCATCGCTGGCGTCGCGCAGCGACATGGGCAACTCCCCGCTGTTCGGGCAGACCCGCTTGCGGGTCTCTACCGCCACGCCGCGGCGCGCCGCACGTGCTGACCCCTCCCGCGACGTTGTCGCATCGAGCGAGGTGCCAGCGGGAAGCGTGCGGCTGGCGCTACGCCTACGACGGCTCCCGCCACGCGACGACCACGCCCTCGCGCTCCAGCCGCGCGACGTCGTCCGCCGCGTAGCCGAGCTCGCGCAGCAGCGGCACGGTGTCGCGGCCACGCTCCGGGGCGAACTGGCGGAAGGTCGCCGGCGTGTCCGAGAGCTTGATCGGGAAGCCGATCTGCTGCACGCGGCCCTCGGTCGGATGGTCCAGCTCTAGCAGCATCTCACGGTGCAGGACTTGCGGGTCCTCGAAGACCTCGTCGATCTCCAGCACCGGCGCGACGCACGTGTCGGCCTTCTTGAGGATGGCGAACCACTCGTCGCGCGTCTTCGTGGCGATGATCGCGCGCGCGCGGGCCACCGTCTCCGGCAGCGGCTCGAAGCCCAGCGAGCCCTTCGTCCGCTGTGGGATCAGCTCGTCAGCGCCGATGGCCTTACAGAAGCGCTCCCAAAACTGCGGCTCGCGGTTGGCGGTCGAGATGTACTTGCCGTCCTTGGTCCGCAAGACGACCAAGTTCGGTCGGCCGCGCTGCGGCCGCCTATCGTCGCGGAAGTGGAACGCGGAGTAGGCAGTGATGAAGTGCATCGCCGTGTCGAGCATGGACACATCGACGAACTGGCCGCGGCCGGTCATGTCGCGGGCGCGCAGGGCCGCCAGGATGCCGATGACGGCGAAGAGGCCCGAGCCGTAGTCGACGAGCTGCACGCCGGTGCCGACCGGGTCGCCCTGCGCGTCGCTGGTGCAGGCCATGACGCCGGCCACCGAGGCGTAGCACGGGTCGTGGCCTGGCAGGTCGACGTACGGGCCGCTCTGCCCGTAGCCGGAGATCGAGCAGTACACGAGGCGTGGGTTGGTGGCGCTGATCGTCGGGTAGTCGACCCTCAGCCGCGCCGCCACGCCCGGGCGGAAGCCCTCCAGCAGCACGTCGGCCGTCTTCGCCAGCTCATGGGCGATGCGCTGGCCGGCCGGCGACTTCAGGTTGACGACGAGACTGCGCTTGTTGCGCGCCAGCGAGTTCCACGCCGCGTAGCTGCGCTCGTTCTCGGGCGTCGGGTCGTCCGGGCTGAGCACGTCGTGCCCACGCCCGCCCAGCAGCTCCGGCGACTCGACCTTGATGACCTCGGCGCCGAGGTCGGCCAAGAGCATCGACGCTGACGGTCCCGGCAGCAGTCGCGATAGGTCGAGGATTCGCAGGCCCTCCAATGCGCCTGGCATGGTGCAGCCTCCTACGTGCTACAAATCCGCAAGTGTTTAGCGCTTCCCCGCCCCACCGCTCATACTGCTTCACGGTGGCCGGGGCATTGTAGGGGCGAAGCTTGTTTCTTCGCCCCGATCTGGGCGATCACGAGAATCGCCCGCAGCTTATGTCGCCATCGCCGGCGAAACGGTACAACCAGCTAGGCACCGACCCACAGCGGGCCGGAGAGGTGCCGCAGCGCCTTGATCACGCTCGGGGCGATGATACGGCTCGTCTTGGGGTTCTCCGAAGGCGCGTTGCGCACCTCGAAGCGCAGCGTGCCCAGCTCGCCCTCGACCGTCACCTCGTTGACGTTGGCCGGAATCGTCGGATCCGCGTACAGCTTCACCGTCGTGCGGTCGAGCCCGATGCCCGCCAGCCCGACCAGCGCGCTGATGTTCGTGTTCTCCGGGAAGAGCCGCGCCGAGTCGCGCGCCACGCCCTCGAAGATCAACAGAGGCTCGGTGACCTGCTCGATGTTCGGGTGCTGCTGCTCGGCCGGCGTGTGGCGCCAGGCGTGCGGCGGCTTGCGCTGCGTGTACGTCACGCGGTCGAGTCGGCCGACGGCGGCCGAGCTGATCCAATCGATGCCGGCGATGCCGCCCGAGCCGAGGATCACGCGCCGCCCGAGCTGGTCGGCCAGGGCGACGACGCGGTCGAAGAACGACTGGTCGGTGAACGCGCCGACGGCCAGGACGAAGAGGTCAGCGCCGGCCCGCAAGACCTGCTCGGTGTACTGCTTTAGCGCGGGCTGCCCGGCGGCCTCGACGACCAGCGCCGGCCGCTGGGCTAGGAAGGCCTCGGCCTGGCTGGTGAAGGCGACACCCGCAAAGCCCGCGCTCACGCCGGCCAGGCGCTCGGGATGCCGCACGAGCACGCCGACCAGCTCGCAGTGCCCGGCCTGCCCGTCGCGGATGGCCTCGCCGACGACCCGGCCGATGGTGCCGAAGCCGATGAGTCCTACCCGCAGCGTCATCGCCCGCCTCCCCGCGCTCGTCGTGCGCCATAGTAGCCGCTGGGCCGTTGCCTGGCAAGGTATACTAGGCGCGACTCCTTCCGCGAATCCGGGGGGTTGGCGATATCCTTGCGGGACGCCAGCGATGAATGAAAGGCGGAGCCGCCGCGGGCCTCACCCCCATCCCCCTCTCCAGCCACGCTTGAGAGAGGGAGCAGAGGGGGTGAGGCCCCGCTGGGATCTCTGTCGGGAGCGGGGCCAACGCCGGCTGGACACGATGTTCACTGGAGCGCTGTGGTGATCGACGCGGTGGCGAGCGGCGTGCGCCCCGCCGTGCGGGCGATGCAGCCCTACGAGTGGGAGATCTCCAGCGACGCCTTGGCCGCAGAGCTGGGTCTGCCGCCCTCGGAGATCCTGCGCTTCGACACCAACACCTCGCCCTACCCGCCGGCCGTCCCATCGGACCTCCTCGCCACGGCCCTCGGGGCGATCAATGAGTACCCCGACGCGACGTACGCGCCGCTCGTCCGCGCCATCACGGCCTACACCGGCCTCGCGGCCGAGAGCATCGTCGTCGGCGCCGGGGCCGACGAGCTGCTGGACATGCTCGTCAAGGTCTTCCTCGAGCCCGGCGACACGGCGGTGAGCACCTCGCCCACGTACACTATGTACGGCGTGGCCACGGCGACGATGGGCGGCCGCCTGGTCGCTGTGCGCGACCGCGCCGACTTCGGCCTGGACCCCGACGCGCTCGTCGCCGCGGCGCGGGAGGCGAAGCTCGTCTGGCTCTGCCATCCGAACAACCCGACCGGCCACGCCAGGCCCGTCGAGGAGATCGCCGCGCTGGCGAGCGCAGTGCCCTGCCCGGTGGTCGTCGATGAGGCATACTACGAGTTCCACGGCACGACAGCGGCGACGCTCATCGCCGGCCGGCCGAACGTCGTCGTCGTGCGCACGCTGTCCAAGGCGTTCGCGCTGGCCGGCGCGCGCGTCGGCTACGCGCTCGCCGCGCCGGAGATGGTCGGCTGGCTGAATCGCGTTCGCCCGCCGAACAGCGTCGGCTCGCTCTCCATCGCCTTGGCCGCTGCCGCGCTTCAAGACGCGGCGGGTATGCGCCAGCGCGTGGCCACGATCCTGGCCCACCGCGAGGAGCTGGCCGCGAGCCTGCGCGACCTTGGCCTGCACGTGTTTCCATCGGCGGCCAACTTCGTGCTCGTGCGCGTGCCGGAGGCGCGAGCCGTCGCGCAGCGGCTGCTGCGCCAGGGCATTGTCGTCCGCGACGTGAGCAGCCGGCCGGGCGTCGAGGGCTGCCTGCGTTTCACTGCGCGCACGCCGGAGCACAACGCGCGGCTGCGCGCGGCGCTGGCCGCCGCGCTGCGCTAGCGCCCGTCGCGCACGGCGCCATCGTGACGCCGCCGCGCTGTTGCTATGCCGGCCAGTTCCAGGTGTTCGGCGGCGCGAAGCGCTCGGCCCACGCGCGCGCGATCTCCGTGCGCGGCGCCACCCACACGTCCTTGTAGTCGCGCACGTGGGCCAGGAAGCGGTCCAGCCCCAGGATGCGCCCCGGCCGGCCGATGACCCGCGGGTGCAGGCCCACCGACATCATCCGCGGCACGCGGGCGCTCTCGCGGTGGAGCGCGTCGAAGGCATCGATGGCATACGAGGCGAAGTGGTCGGCGAGGAACATACCACCTTTCCAGAAGCGGATGTCGTTGATGTCGAGCGTGTAGGGCACGATGAGGAAGGGCCGGCCCTTCACCTCCTGGAAATACGGTAGGTCGTCGTTGATCGCCCCGCTGTCGAAGAGGAAGCCCTCCTCGACGAGGATGCGGCGCGTGTTGATCGTCTGCGGCGGCCGCGTGAACCAGCCGATCATGCGCTTGCCGGTCGTCCGCTTGACGGACTCGACGGCCTTGCGGATCTGGTCGCGCTCCTCGTCCTCGGCCATCGTGAAGTGCGAGATCCAGCGGTAGCCGTGGCCGACCATGTCGTAGCCGCGCTCGACGAAGGCCTGCGTGACGATGGGATTGCGCTCCATGGCGACGGCGCAGGTGAAGATCGTCGGGCGCACCTGATACTTGTCGAAGAGGTCGATGATGCGCCAGATGCCGACGCGGCTGCCGTACTCGTAGACCGACTCGGCGACGAACTCGCGCTCGCCCGGCCGCACCGGGTAGGACGCCTCGGTCAGCGGCTCGAGCTCCTCGTCGCCGTCGACACGGTTGCGCTCCGAGCCCTCCTCGTAGTTGACGACCACGTTCAGTGCCAGGCGCGCGCCGCCGGGCCACTCGAACGCCGGGGGCTTGTTCGCGTAGCCGACGAAGTCACGTGGCATTTCCATCTGGGCACCTCCACACGCGCTGCGTTGCGCTGCGCAGCCTAGCGGTGGGCCTGGCGAGTGTCAAGCGGTCATCGGCGCGCCGCTGGGTGAGGCCCCACGCCGGGGGGCGGGCAGCCGGGCCAGTCACAAGGCGGTTGACGCCGCCGCCGACGCCGGCGATAATCCGCACAGCGCGGAGGGCAGCATGCGTCGCACGGTGGACCTGCGCAGCGATACGGTGACGCAGCCGACCGAGGAGATGCGCCGGGCCATGGCCGCCGCCGAGGTGGGCGACGACGGCCGCGAGGGCGACCCGACGGTGCGCCGGCTGGAGGAGCAGTCCGCCGAGCGCCTCGGCACCGAGGCGGCCATGCTCGTCCCTAGCGGCACGATGGGCAACCTCGTCTCGCTGCTCACGCACTGCGAGCGCGGCGACGAGGTCATCATGGAGGCCGAGGCGCACACCTTCACGTCGGAGTTCGGCGGGCTGGCGGCCCTGGGCGGGCTGATACCCCGCCAGGTGCCGGGCGTCCGCGGCGCGTTGCGGCCCGAGGACGTCGAGGCGGCCATCCGCCAGCCGCTCACCGCACGGCCCGTCTCGCGGCTGGTGTGCCTGGAGAACACGCACAACCATGCCGGAGGGACGGTCATCCGCCGCGAGCAGGTCGCCGCGGTGGTCGCTGTGGCCCATCGGCGTGGGCTCCGCGTGCACATCGATGGCGCGCGCATCTTCAACGCCGCCGTCGCGCTGGGCACCCCAGCGCGCACCCTCGTCACCGGCGTCGACTCGGTGACCTTTTGCCTCTCTAAGGCGCTGAGTGCTCCGGTCGGCTCGGTCGTGTGCGGCTCGCGCGACTTCATCGCCCGCGCGCGCGAGTTCCGGCGCATGCTCGGCGGGACGATGCGCCAGTCCGGCATCATCGCCGCCGCGGGCATCGTCGCGTTGGACACGATGGTCGAGCGCCTGGCCGAGGACCACCGCCGCGCTCGGCGAGCTGCCGAGCGCCTCGTCGAGCTGCCTGGGCTGCGGATCGATCTGGACACTGTGCAGACGAACATCGTCAACGTCGACGTGAGCGGGCTTGGCACGACGGCGCCGGAGTTCCTGGCGCGTGCGCAGAGCGAGGGCGTCCAGGCGCTGCCGCGCAACATGCGCGTGGTGCGCCTGGTCACCCACCGGCACATCGGCGACGCGGACGTGGACTACGTCGTCGAGGCGGTGAAGCGCATTGTTGCTTAGGATCGGCGTCGACACCGGCGGGACCTTTACCGACCTGGCGCTCATCGATCCTCAGACCGGCGCGTTCCGCCTGCACAAGCTCTCCTCGACGCCAGACGACCCCTCGCTGGCCATCGCCCAGGGCATCGCCGAGCTGCTCGCCGCGGATGGCGCCGATCCGTCGTCGGTGGCTTATCTCGGCCACGGCACGACGGTGGCGACCAACGCCGTCATCGAGGGGCACATCGGCAAGACCGCGCTGCTCACGACGGCCGGCTTCCGTGACGTGATCGAGCTGGCCCGCCAGCGCCGGCCGGACCTCTACAACCTGGACATAGACAAGCCGCACCCCATCGCCGCCCGTGACCTGCGCCGCGAGCTCGACGAGCGCACGGCCTACGATGGCCAGCGCCTGCGTCCGGTCGATCCGGCGCAGGTGCGCGCCATCCTGGCCGACCTGGCGTCGGCCGGCGTCGAGGCGGTGGCCATCGTCCTGCTGCACAGCTACGCCAACCCGGCGCACGAGCGGCAGGTCAAGGCCCTCGTCGAGCAGCACTTGCCCGGCGTGCCGGTCTGCTCCTCGTCCGACGTGCTGCCGGAGTTCCGCGAGTACGAGCGCACGGCGACGACGCTGCTCAACGCCGCGCTCATGCCGGTGATGAGCCGCTACCTCGGCGCGCTGGAGCGCCGCGTGCGCGAGCTGGGCCTGCCGCACCTGCCGCACATCATGCAGTCGTCCGGCGGGATCATGGGGCCGGCCGCCGCCGGTGAGAAGCCGGTCAACACGCTCTTCTCCGGCCCGAGCGCAGGGGTCATCGGCGCGGCGCACGTGGGACGACTAGCCGGCTTCGCCGACCTCATCACCTTCGACATGGGCGGCACCTCGACCGACGTCTGCCTGGTCGAGCAGGGGCAGCCGGCCTTCACCCACCAGCGGGCCATCGCCGGTCTCCCACTCAAGGCCCCGACACTCGACGTGCACTCCGTCGGCGCCGGCGGCGGCAGCATCGGCTGGATCGACCACGGCGGACTGCTGAAGGTCGGCCCGCGCAGCGCCGGCGCGCGGCCCGGCCCAGCCTGCTACGGCCTCGGCGGTACAGAGCCGACGGTCACCGACGCCAACGTCGTCCTGCGGCGGCTGAACCCCGCGTACCTGCTTGACGGCCGGATGCGCATCGACTCTGAGCGCTCGGCCGCGGCCATCGCCGAGCGCGTCGCTCAGTCGCTTGGCCGCTCGCTCACCGACGCCGCGCAGGGCATCGTGCGCATCGTCAACGTGAATATGCAGCGCGCCATCCGCGTCATCTCGGTCGAGCGCGGCCGCGATCCGCGCCAGTTCACCCTGGTGGCCTTCGGCGGGGCCGGCCCGCTGCACGCCGCCGAGCTAGCGCGCGACATGGGCATCCCGCGCGTGCTCGTGCCCGAGAGTCCGGGCGTCCTCTGCGCGCTGGGGCTGCTGGTGGCCGACATCCGCGCCGACTTCGGCCGGACGGCGCCAATGGGCGGCGACCACGCCGACCCCGCGCGGCTGACGGCCATCTTCGCCGACCTCGAGGCGCAAGCGCGCGCCTGGCTGGAGCGCGAGCAGGTGCCCGCCGACCAGGGGCTGCTGGCGCGCAGCGTCGATATGCGCTACCTCGGCCAGGACTACGAGCTGCCGGTGGCGGCGATGGCCGGCGCGCTGGCGGCTGCCGACGTGGGCACGCTCGTCGAGCGCTTCCACCGCGAGCACGAGCGCGTCTACGGCTACTGCGCGCCCGACGCGCCGACGCAGATGGTCAGCTTCCGCGTCGTCGCCAGCGCCGCCGTGCCCAAGCCGTCCTTCGAGCCGGCCGCGGCCGGCGGCGGCGATCTGGCCGTGGCGCGGGTCGGCGAACGGGAGGTCTGGTTCGGCGACGCCGGCGGCTTTGTCGCCTGCCCGATCTACCGCCGCGCCTCGCTTGGTCCCGGCATAGAGCTGCGCGGCCCGGCCGTGCTGGAGCAGATGGACGCGACGACGGTCGTCCTGCCGGGCCAGCGGGCGTACGTCGACAGCTATCGCAACGTGATTCTGGAGATGTAGTGCGTCGTCCCGGGAAGGCGCTCGACTGTCATTCTGAGCCGGAGCACAGCGGAGG
>JACQUS010000228.1 GCA_016210125.1 Chloroflexota bacterium
GGCCACAGCCTAGCACGGGCCACGCCCTCCGGTCATGACAGTCACATCACAGCTCACGCCGTTCGCCCAGCCCCGCCTCCACTCCGGCGAAAGGGGCGTGAACGGATACTCTTTGACGAAGCCCAAGGCCTCGACGCACGACTCATAAACGTCACAGTCGATCACGCAGATCGCGGCCGGGAGGAATTCATCGTTTTCACGCAGGCCGTTAAAAAGTTCCTTCGAGAACCAGCCCTTATATAACCTAGTCTTCTCCAAATCTCCTCCATAACTCCGAAGTTGATTCATCACAAATTCCAGCGATGCCGCGTAATTCCCTTCTCGCCAGCAAATTGGGTCCATGTCGACCTGCGATCTCGGCAGCCCTTCAAAGGAATCGAAGCCATAGAAGTAGAAGTCCTCCCCTCGATGATCACGCGACACCTGCTCAGCGAACCACAAACTGAAGCCCTTGAAAAGACCAAACTCATAGTACCCGTGGCTATCCAGCAAATTGCCCCCCCCCTATCCTACTATAATGCGAATTAGACCGAATGATCTCAAACGCCTTGACGATCGCTACTAACAACATCGGCGATAGCGTGTAAAACAGCTCATTCTCATTGTGCAAGATTGTGTGGGCTTCGGCGCGCACGAGCCTGTTTCTCCATTCACGGAGCTCTCTCAAGCTCCTCAAAACGGGGTACAATGGAGATCTTCGCAGTGCACTTTTGACGCTACGCATCACAGTCACGTCGCCCAAGCCTCGTGTGAATCACCTGCTGCATGTTCAATCAGAACGGCCCGGTAAAGCTGGGATCCGGCACGTCGAGCGGCAGGCCGGTCGCCGGCACGGCGAGCGCGCCGTCCGGGGCGACGCCCAACAGCTCGCGGGCCGCCGCGGCGATGTCTGCGGCGCGTGGGTAGTAGCGGTTGGCCAAGGCGGGCGTCGTCGGCGTCGGGCACTCGGGCAGCGCCGCACGCCGCGGCGGCGCCTTGAGGTCGGCGAAGACCTCCTCGGCGATCCGCGCGACGATCTCGGCGGCGAAGCCGGCCGTCTTCCAGCTTGTGTCGAGCGCGACGGCGCGTCCGGTCTTGCGCACCGATGCCAGGATCAACGCCTCGTCGAGCGGCCGCACCGTGCGCACGTCGACGATCTCGGCCTCCACGCCGTCGGCGCGCAGCAGCTCGGCGGCGCGGAGCGCCTCCAGCGTCATGTAAGACATGGCGACGATCGTCAGGTCGCGTCCCTCGCGCACGACGCGGGCCTCGCCGATCGGGACACGATATAGGCCCTCGGGCACGTGGCCGACGATGTTGTGCAGCCAGCGGTGCTCGATGAAGATGACCGGGCTGTCGTCCTCGACGCTGGCGATGAGCAGGCCTTTGGCGTCGTAAGGCGTGGCGGGCATGACGACCTTCAGGCCCGGCACGTGGGCGAACCAGGCCTGCAGGCTCTGCGAGTGCTGCGGCCCTTGCCCCCAGCCGCGACCGACGATCATGCGGATCACCAGCGGGACGCGCATCTTGCCGCCGAACATGTAGTGCCACTTGGCGGCCTGGTTGACGATCTGCTCGATGGCCAGCAAGGCGAAGTCGACGCGCTGGTGGGTCATGATCGGCCGCATACCGACCAGTGCCGAGCCGATGGCCACGCCGGTCATGCCGCCCTCGGAGGTGGGCATGTCCATGACGCGGTCGCTACCGTACTTCTGCTGGAGGCCGAGCGTCGTGCCGAAGATGCCCTTCGGGTCAGGCACACCCAGGCCCACGACGTACACCGCCGGGTCGTTGGCCAGACAGAGGTCGAGGGCCTCGTTGATGGCCTGCGCGAAACCCAGCTCGCGCGTCATGGCCCGCTACTGCGCATACACGTGCTCCAACAGAGCCGACGGCTTCGGAAACGGGCTTGTCTTGGCGAAGGCCACCGCGTCGTCGATCTCGGCGGCGATGGCCGCGTGCATCCTCGCGATCTCCGCCTCATCGAGGGCCCCGCGCGCTCCCAGGGTGCGCTCGGCGTGGGCGACCGGGCAGCGCTGTCGCCACCCTTCGAACTCGGCCTCGCTGCGATAGCCGAGATCGTTGTCGTACAGCGGCCCGCAATGCTCGCGCCAACGGTAGGTCGTGAGCTCCAGGAGTGTCGGCCCGCCGCCCTGGCGTGCCCGGGCCGCCGCCTCGCCAGCGAGCGCGTACACGACAGCGACGTCGTTGCCGTCGCCGCGCTCCGCCGCGACGCCGTGCCCAGCGGCGATGGCCATTAGGTCGCGCTCAGCCGGCTGGCGGACGGATAGCGGCGAGTACACCGAGTAGAGATTGTTCTCGCAGACGAATACCACCGGCAGCTTCTTCATCGCGGCGAAGTTCAGGCTCTCGTGGAAGATGCCCTCCTCGGTGGCGCCTTCGCCGAAGAAGGCCACTGCCACGCGGCGCTCCCCGCGCAGCGCCGAGCCGAAGGCCGCGCCCACGGCGATGGGGATGGTGCTACCGACGATGGGCGCGGCGCCGAGAAAGCCGACCGCTAGGTCGACGAGGTGCATCGACCCGCCCTTGCCCTGGGCACAGCCGGTGACCTTGCCGTAGAGCTCGGCCAGCATTGTCTTGAGGTTCCCACCCTTGGCCAGGTAGTGCCCGTGCGAGCGGTGGCCGCTCAAGACGTAATCGTCGGGCGAGAGGTTGGCGCAGACGCCGACGGCCACCGCCTCCTGCCCGATGCAGAGGTGTACGGGACAGCGCATCTCCTGCTCCGCGTAGAGCTCGGCGATGCGCTCCTCCACCAGACGGATGCGCAGCATGGCGTAGAACAACTCTCCCAAGGTCTCGGCGTTCATTGCAACTGCACGGCCTGCATGGTCTTGATGTTGTAGTAACGGATGTCGCTCAGCGCGTCGGGCAGCCTGCCGGCGCGGAAGGCCACCACGAGGCCACGCACGGCGTCCTCGACCGCGCGCCGGGGCACGAAGCCCAGCTCGCGCTGGATCTTCTCCGACGAGATGTGGTACGAGCGACGGTCGTCGGATGGCGTGGTGACGACCTCGATCTGCTCGCGGCCGGGCATCTCGCGCCGGACGACCTCGCGGACGGTCTCGGCGAGATCGGCGACGGTGCGGTTCTGGTAGCCAGCGTTGAAGATCCGGCCGGCGATGCGCTCGTCGGGCGCCTCGAGCAGCATGACATATAGGTCGGTCACGTCGTCGATGTGGATGTTCGGCCGCATCTGCGCCCCACCGAAGACGGTGATGCGGCCGACGTTCACGGCGTGGCTGGTGAGGATGTTCACCGTCAGGTCGAGGCGCTGCCGCGGCGAGTAACCGCAGACGGTCGCCGGGCGGATGACGACCGTGGTGAAGTCGGGCGACTGCTGCTCGAGCAGGATCGGCTCGCAAAGCCCCTTGTACTTGTTGTAGTCGGTGAGGGGCACCAGGGGATGGTCTTCGGTCACGTTCGCAGCGTCGCTGATGCCATAGACGCTCGACGTGGAGGCATAGATGAAGCGCCGCACGCCGCTGTCCTTGCTGATGCGCACCATCGGGCCGAAGGCGGCGTAGTTGATCGAGCGACTCAGCGCCGGGTTCAGCTCGAAGCTCGGGTCGTTCGAGATGCAGGCTAAGTGGATGACCGCGTCGCAGCCGCGCAGCGCCTGCCCGAGCAAGGCCTGATCGCGGATGTCGCCCTTGACTTGCTCCAACTGGCGGTGGTCTTTGACCGCGTCGAGGACGTGCTCGCCAAAGATGTAGAGGTCGAGCACGCGTACGTAATAGCCCTTCTCCAGGAGCTTCGGCACCAGAACCGCGCCGACGTAGCCCGCGCCGCCCGTAACCAAGACCCGCCGCAGCTCGCCCACCGGACTCCCTTCGCTCATCCGCGGCGCCCTACGCTGCCGGCCAGTCCGCTCTGGCCGTTACGCCGCGCCAGGATCAGCCGCGCTGCCTGCGCCAGGTCCGCCGCCACGGCGATTGCCCCCGTCCCCTGGAACTCCCCGCTGCCGAGGAGGATGCTATGCACGCCCGCGGCGCGGCCGGCGGCGACGTCCCGCCACGCGTCGCCGACCATGAAAGAGCGGGCCAGGTCGAGCTGCCACTCGCAGGCGGCGCGCACGAGCATGCCCGGCTTCGGTTTGCGGCACTCGCAGTCCATACGGTAGGCCGGCACCGTCCCCTCGGGCAGATGCGGGCAGAAGTACAGGGCGTCGAGGACGCCACCCTCGATCGCCAGGCGGCGAGCGAGCTCAGCGTGAATCGCCAGCAGTTCCTCCTCACCGAACAGACCGCGCGCGATGCCCGACTGGTTCGTCACCACGACGAGCGCGAAGTGCTCCTGCAACGCCCGCACCGCCTCGGGCACGCCGGGCAGCACGCGGAGCTGCGCCGGCCTGCGGAGGAAGTGCACGTCCGCTAGCAGCACGCCATCGCGATCGAGGAACACCGCTGCCGCGCCAGCCTGCCGCTCCGTCGCCGGCCGGAGGAAGCGGCTGCCTTCGGGCAGATGCACGAACGGCATCACTTCAGCAGCGACTCGATCTGCCGGTAGAGCGCCACACGCTCGATGGACCGGCGGTGGCCGACGGTCGCCACGGCCTGCGCGCCCACGGCGTTGCCGACGAAGCCGACGACCTCCATAGGGGCGCCCTGGGCCACACACAGCGCCGTCAGGGAGAGAAAGGCGTCGCCGGCGCCCATGCGGTCGACCACCTGGCCGGCGAAGGCCGGCACGTCGACGAAGCCTTCGCGGGCGTCGTAGCCGAGGCAGCCGGCCTTGCCGCGCGTAACCGCGATCTTCTCGCAGCCGAGCTTGCGCGCCACGTCCAGCACCATAGGGCGCAGGTCGCCGTGGCGACTGCGCGCCTCCAGCTTTATCTCGGCCTCCGCCATCGAGACGTAGTCGGCCCGCGGGTAGCGGGAAATCGTGTGGTAGCCGTGATTGCCGGCGTTCGACTGCACGTTGACCGCCAGGAAGCGTGCCCGCCGACAGAGGACATCGATCGCCCGGTCGCTCAGCATGCCGTGGCCAAAGTCGACGACAACCACCACGTCGTACTGGGGTACATGCTCGTCCAGGGCGGCGCAGAGCGCCACGTCGTCGCCCGGATCGAGACCACCGTCGGCCATCTCGTAGACTTCGAAGAGCTTGGTGAAGAAATAACCCTCGACGAAGCGCAACTTCACGATGGTCGGCGCGTTCCGGCGGTAGAGGAAGACCTTCTCCACCGCACGATTGACGCTCGCGCGGATGAACGCTTCGTGAGAGCCCTCGGCGCCGAGTACGGTCACGACGCCGACGCGATCGCAAAAGTTGGCCACGTGGTTGGCTACGGCCAGAATGCCACCAGCGAAGCGCTCGGCGTCGAGGCGCCTGACCGTCAGCATCGGCTCCTTGGACGACTTGCCGATCGCCTCGCAGTACTGGTACTCGTCGATGATCGCCTCGCCGACGGCCAGAACCTTGAGCGTCCGCGCGCTCTCGAGGTAGCCGAGCACGTCGTCTACGCCGTAGCGCGCGGCGAAGCCCGCCAGGTAGTCGCTGACCTCCTTCGGGAAAACGGGCAGTTGGCGGTTGATGAGGCTCGTGGAACTGAAGGTGACGTCGTCGGTGAAGGCCAGCCGGCCACCGACGCCGCGGACCGCCGCTTCCTCGAGGACGATGCCGCCGGTGCGGTCGTCCGCCGCGTCGCGGTACTCAGCGCCCTTGACGTAGACGTGCGGCCGTAGAAGGTTGATCGTCTCGACGGCCAGCGGCCAGCGGTTGATGGCCACGTAATCGACGCAACCGAGCGCGGCGATGGCCTCGGCACGCAGCCGCTCAGGGAAGGCCGGGCGGTGCGGGCCCTTGTTCACGTAGCGGTCCGGCGTGACCGTGACGATCAACACGTCGCCGATGCGCTTGGCTTGCTCGAAATGGCGGATGTGCCCGATGTGCAAGAGGTCGAACACGCCGTGGCAATGCACGACCGTCTTGTTCGTCGCCCGCAGTGCGGCTGCAACCTCTGCCAGCTCGTCGAGCTCCTTGATCTTGTCCCGCGCGCCGTTGCCGGAGATGCCCCCGATCATGAGCCGACCCACTCAGTCGAGGCTGCGCCGAGGTAGCGGAACCAATCGCGCGTCGCTTCTGCGATCGACTGCGCGTCCCACACCGGCGCGTCGCGCCAATCCTCAAGGTGATCGAGCATGATCCGCACACCCTCCTCGAAGCTGACGCGCGGCCGCCAGCCGAGCACCTGGGTGATCCGCGTGGTATCGGCGAAGGTGCAGTCTGCCTCGCCTGGGCGTTTCGGGACGTAGACCACGTCGCCACCCAGCAGGCGCACGAGCTCGTTGACGCCGTATGTGTGTCCCGATCCGACGTTGAGCACCAAGCCGGCGACGTCCGAAACTGCGGCGCGCGCGAAGGCCTCGACCACGTCGGTCACGAAGGTGAAGTCGCGCGTCTGTGTGCCATCGCCGACGACCGTGAATGGCCGGCCAGCCAGCTTCTGGCTCAGGAAGACGCCGAAGACGGCGCCGTACGCACCAGTGGTGCGCGAGCGCGGGCCGTAGACGTTGAACAGGCGCAGCGAGACGCACGGCAGCTTGTACGTCTGGTTCCAGTGCAGCACGCACTGCTCGCCGAGGTGCTTCGTGAGGGCGTACGGATACATCGGCCGGATCGGCGCTGTTTCCGGCGTTGGATACTGGTCTGGAATGCCGTAGCACGAGGACGAAGCCGCATAAACGAAGCGACGCACGCCGGCAGCACGAGCCGCCTCCAGCACCGCGACCGTGCCGTCGACGTTGGCGCGGTGGTAGTCCAGCGGGCGCTGGATCGACGGCACGATGTCGGCCAGCGCCGCGAGATGGAACACCCACTCGACGCCCTCGAAGTATGGTCGGACGGCAACGGCGTCCGCCACGTCGACACGGTGGACCACCAGCCGGGGGTCACCCGCCGGGTGGTGCAGGTTCTCGAGTCGCCCGGTCGCCAAGTTGTCCAGCACAATCACTGCGTGCCCATCGGCCAACAGCCGCTCGACGAGATGGCTGCCAATGAAGCCCGCCCCGCCGGTGACGAGGCACTGCGTCACGTTACTGCCCGCGTTCGGCAGCGTGCGCCGCCGGTTCTACGAACTCGGTGTGCCACGCTAACCGCGGGCGCACGGTACCGAGCCAACCGCCGAAGAACTCCTTGCGCATCTCGCCTGTGTCGTGGACGTGAAACGAGAGCACGTAGTCTTGGAGCACCTGCGTCGTGCTCGGCGCCGTGCCCAGGATTGCGGCGATGCTATAGAGACCCTCATTGAGGAAGTTGCCCGGGATACGGCAGACGGAATGAAACAGCCCGCGCGGATGCGGCCGCCCGTACCAAGGATCGTGCGTCAGACTGACCGATGTGGCATTGCCCGAGGCCAGCACCGGCGTACCCATCTGATCCCGCAGCCAGATCGACGCGTAAAGCTCTGCGCCCTCGCGCAGGTTCCAGTAAGCGATCTGCACGAGCACGTCTTTGGCTATGTCAACATCGGCGATCGGGCCCTCACACCCTTCCTGGAGAATACGAACCGCGTGAAGCCGCGCGATGTCGTTACCTGGCGCTCGGCTCGGATCTGCCCACATCGCCTCGCCGCCGGCCGAGCGGATCGTCCCCAAATACTGCTGAATGACCTCGGGTGGCGCGCCGTCGCGGAGAACCTCCCCTGCCTCCAAGAGGATCGCGCGCTGACATAGATTCACGATGCTCGGCATATTGTGGGATACGACCAGCACCGTTCGTCCTCGCCGCGCGATGTCCCCCATCTTGCCGAGGCACTTCTTCTGGAAGCCAGCGTCGCCCACGGCCAGCACCTCGTCGATCAGGAGGATCTCCGGATCGACGTGGGCCGCAACGGCGAACGCTAGGCGCATCTGCATGCCGGTGGAATAATGCTTCACTGGCGTGTCGACGAACTTCTCCACCTCGGCAAAGGCCACGATCTCGTCGAACGTGCGCTCGATCTCGGCGCGCTTCATACCGAGGATTGCCCCGTTGAGAAAGATGTTCTCGCGGCCGCTCAACTCAGGGTGGAAGCCCGTGCCAACCTCGAGCAGCGAACCCACGCGTCCCAGGATCTCGGCGTAGCCTTCGGTCGGCTCTGTAATGCGAGAAAGGATCTTGAGCAGTGTGCTCTTGCCCGCCCCATTGCGACCGATGATGCCGACGACCTCGCCGCGGCGAACCTCGAACGACACGCCGCGCAAGGCCCAGATGTGCTGGTCGCTTTCGCCGTCGTCCGGCGTACGCCCGTGGCCGTTCAGCGCCGCCCCCAGCGCCCGGAGCGGCGCCATCACGCCCTCGACCACGGTGTCGCGGAGCGTCTTGTAGCGCTCGGCCCGGCCGATGCGATAGCGCTTGCTCAGCCGGTCGACACGAATCGCCACGTCGCTCATCGCTCACACCACGTCGGCGAAGGTGCGCTCCATGCGCCGAAAGTAGAAGAGCCCGCTGACCAGCAGCGCGGCGACCATCGCTGCCGAGACGAAGATCATCGGCCCTGGCCACTCTGCCTTGCCGAGCAACGCCCAGCGGAAGCCCTCGACGACGCCGGCCATGGGATTGAGGCCATAGAGCGGCCGCCACGGCTCGGGCACCAAGCTGGACGGATAGGCCACCGGCGTGGCGAACAGCCAGAACTGCGTGAGGAACGGGATGACGTAGCGCACGTCGCGGTATTGCACGTTGAGCGTCGAGAGCCACAGCCCCACTGCCAGCGCGGCAGCGATGGCCAGCAACAGGAACAGCGGCAGTGTCACGATCGCTACCGTCGGGACGATGCCATAGTACAGCATGAGCAGCAACAGCACCGCGAAGGCGATGCCGAAGTCGGCGAGTCCGGCGAGCACGCCCGCCAGAGGGACGATGAGCCGTGGGAAGTAGACCTTCTTGATGAGTTGCTGATTGGCGACCATGCTGTTGGCCGACTCGTTGAGCGCGTAAGCAAACAGGTGCCACGGCAGTAGGGCACAGTAGGCGAACACCGGGTAGGGCAGGCCGTCGGAGGGGATCTTCGCGAGCTGGCCGAAAAAGATGCTGAACACGACCATGGTGAAGAACGGCTGGATGATGGCCCAGGCCGCGCCAAGCGCCGTCTGCTTGTAGCGCACCTTGATGTCGCGCCAGGCGAGGAAGTAGAACAGCTCGCGATACTCCCAGAGCTCGCGCAGGCGCAGCGCCACCCAGCCGCGCGACGGCCGGATGACGATGGTCGACGCCAAGGCACCCGCCGCGGGCGGCTCGGCGGCGATCGCCCGCCCCTGCGACCTCACCTCTGCTGCCTCGGACGACATCCGTGGCTGCCCCACCCCGCTCCCCAAAGGGGTTCCCAGAGGTCGCCAGAGGCGACCTCTGCACTCCCCCGCCGGCTGCCCATCCGGCTCTTCATCACTCGCCGGTCTCCTCAATGGACATCAGCACCCCCGCCGGGCCGCCCGCACCGCTTTGGCCGTGCTACAGCACCCTGACGAGCATCGTCCTCGCCATCACCCGCGCTGGAAGAAGCTCGCCATCCGCTCAACGACGAAGTCGACCATTGCATCGGTCAGGCCGGGATAGACGCCGACGAAGAGCGTGTCGCGCATGATGCGGTCGGATTGTGCCAACGTGCCGTGAATGCGCTTCTCGATGTCCAGATAGCCCGGCTGGCGGACGATGTTGCCGCCGAACACCAGCCGCGTCTCGATGTTGGCCTCCTCCAGCCAGCGCACCAGCGCGGCGCGCTCGACGCCCTCGCGCACGGTGATCGGGAAGCCGAAGGGCGAGGGGTTGGCCCGCGGGTCGACTGTCGGCAGGATGATATAGCCCTCCAGCGGCTTCAGCCCCTCGTACAGCCGCCGGAAGTTGCGCCGCCGCGCGGCGACGAACTGCTCAATCTTCTCCGTCTGTGCCAGGCCGATGGCCGCCTGCAGGTCGGTCGGCTTCAGATTGTAGCCGATGTTGGAGTAAATGTACTTGTGGTCGTAGCCGAGCGGCAGCTCGCCGAGCTGCCAGCCGAAGCGCTTACCACAGGTGTTCGATTTCCCCGGGTCGCACCAGCAGTCGCGCCCCCAGTCGCGGACTGAGCGCGCTGTCTTCTTGAGCCGCGGGTGGTTGATGACCACGCCACCGCCCTCGCCCATGGTGATGTGGTGCGCCGGGTAGAAGCTCAGCGACGACATGGCCCCGAACGTCCCGACGAGCCGGCCGCAGAAGGTCGCGCCGAGGGCGTCGCAGCCATCCTCGAGCAGCCAGAGCCCGCGCCGCTCGGCGACGTCGCACAGGACGGCCAAATCGCAGGGGTTGCCCAACGTGTGCGGCACGAAGATCGCCCGCGTGCGCGGGTCGATAGCCTCCTCGACGAGGTGCGGGTTGACGTTGTACGTGCCGACCTCGCAGTCGACGAAGACTGGCACCAGCCGGTGCTGGAGGATCGGCGCCAGCGTCGTCGGAAAGGTGACCGCCGGCGTGATAACCTCGTCGCCCGGCCGCAGCCGCGGCAGGTCGTGCGCCCGCAGCAGCCCGTCGAGCTCCGGCGCGCAGAGCGTGGCCACCATCAGCAGATTGGCCGCCGAGCCGGAGTTCACGAGCACGAAGTCGCGCGCGCGGAAGAACGCCTGCATGCGCCGCTCGAAGCGCTCGCCGTACGGGCCGAAGGTCAGCCAGAAGTCGAGCGCCGAGTCGACCAGGTTGACCATCTCGGCGGCATCGTACACGCGGCCGGAGTAGGTGATGCGCGTCGTGAACGGCTCGAACGACGCGCGCTGGTGCGCGCTCTCGTAGTAGCACCGCACGAGATCGAGAATCTGCTGCTTCAGCGCGGCGGCCTCGCTCACGGCGTCTCCCCCGCACCGCGACCGAGCGGTAGATAGACCACCTCCGGCGGCAGAGCCACGCCCCGCAGGGCGCCGCGCCCGTCAATGACCACCGGGCGACGCATGGTGCGGCTCAGCGCGCGCCAGTCCCACAGAGCGAACTCCGGCCACGCCGTGGCAATGACCGCCGCATCGGCCCCGGCGAGCGCGTCGGCACCGCAGGAGCACACGGCCACCGCGCCGTCGAAGGGCAGTGCTGCTGCCGAGACTAGCGGGTCGTAGGTGCGCACCACGGCGCCCCGCGCTCGCAGGCGGTCCACCACGGCCAGCGACGGCGAGTCGCGCAGGTCGTCGGTGCCGGGCTTGAAGGCCAGGCCGAGCACGGCGACCGCACGGCCGGCGAGCGCGCCGACCCCGCGCTCGGCCAGGTCGACCAGGGCGTCAGCCCGCGCGGCGTTCACGGCCAACACCGCGTCGAGCAGCGGCGTCGGCACGCCCTGCGCCCGCGCGAAGGTGCGCAGTGCGCTCAAGTCCTTCGGCAGGCAGCTCCCGCCGAAGCCACAGCCGGCACGCAGGTAGTCGAGGATGCCCGGCCGGACGGGCCGCCCCTCGACGACCGGCGTCAGCCGGCGGTCGAGGTGCACGCCGTCCATGACCGTCTCGACGTCGCTGCCGGGCGCGGCCTCGCAGAGCGCCGCCAGCTCGTTCGAGAACGAGATCAGCGTCGCGAGCAGCGCGTTCGACGCGTACTTGATCATCTCGGCGTTGCGCAACGTGGTAAAGAGCTTCGGGCAGTCGAAGCCCGCGTACAGCTCGGCGAGAGTGCGCCCGGACATCTCGTCCCACTGCCCGATGACGATGCGGTCGGGCTGCACGAAGTCGCTGACGGCGGCCCCCTCGCGCAGGAACTCTGGATTGACGCAGAGGCCGAGGTCGACGCCGACGTGCCGGCCCGACGCCTCCTCCAGCGCTCGCCGCACCAGCGTGTCGGTCGTGCCGGGCACTACGGTGCTCTTCACCGCCACGACGTGGTAGCCCGCGTGCGCGCGCAGCGCCGCGCCGATCGCCCGCGCCGCCGCGGCCACCTGGCCGAGGTCGATCTGCCCGTCGGCGTCCGGCGTGCCCACGGCGATGAGCGTCGCCGCGCTCATGGCGACCGCCGCCCGCGTGTCCGCCGTCGCCCGCAGCCGCGCGGCCGCGATGCCCGCGCGCAGCAGCTCGGCCAGTCCTGGCTCGTGGAAGGGGGGCTCCCCGCGGCTGATCTGCGCCACGCGCGCGGCGTCGACGTCGACGCACGTCACGTCGTGGCCCGCCGCGGCGAGGCCGGCGGCGGTGACTAGGCCGACGTAGCCAGCGCCGACGACAGCGACC
>JACQUS010000243.1 GCA_016210125.1 Chloroflexota bacterium
CCTCGTCAAGGCAGTCGACATGCGCTAGAATGCCGTCCACTGGCGCAGAGGGGGTACCGTGGCAGGAGTCATCGCTGTCCTGGGGGCTGGGGCCATCGGCGCGCGGCTCGGCGGCCGGATGACCGCGGCCGGCACAGATGTCTGGCTGCTCGACGGCTGGAGCGCGCACGTCGCGGCTATGCGTGACCATGGGCTGCTCATCGACGGGGCGCAGCCCGAGGAGCGGATTAGGGTCAATGCCATGCACCTCTCCGAGATCGGCCGCCTGCCCGGGCCCGTCGACGTCGCCTTCCTGGCGGTCAAGTCGTACGACACGGCGCACGTCGTCGAGCACCTGCGACCTTACCTCGCCGCCGACGGCGTGGTCGTCTCAGTGCAGAACGGCATGAACGAGGAGGTCATCGCACGCATTGTCGGCGCGGAGTGCACCATCGGCGCGGTCACGCGGCTGTCGGGCGACCTGATCGGCCCCGGCCACGTGCGCGCGCTGCGCGCATCTGCCCCGTTCTCGATCGGCGAGCTGGACGGTCGCATCACGCCGCGGCTACAGCGCATCGCCGCGCTGATGAGCCCGGCGTCGCCGGCCGAGCCGACTGACGACATCTGGGGCAAGCTGTGGACCAAGCTCGTGCTGAACTGCACGGTCAACCCGGCCTGCGCGCTCAGCGGTCTGACGGTTGATCTGGCGCTGGGCCATCCCGTCGCCCGGCGCGTGCTCTTCGGCGTCTGCCGGGAGGCGGTCGACGTGGCCGCTGCGCTCGGCGTGCGCCTGCGGAGCGTGGCCGGGCTGGACGTCGCCCTACTGGGCACCCGCGACCCGGCGCAGCGCCCGAAGGCCGAGGAGCACGCCGACGCCGAGGCGCGATCCTCGCGCGGTGTCTACCCCTCAATGCTCCAGGACCTGCGGAAGGGCCGGCCGACGGAGATCGAGTACTTGAACGGCTACTTGGTGCGCCGGGCCGAGGAGGTTGGCGTACGCACGCTGGTGAACGCCGCGCTGGTGCGTATGGTGAAGGAGGTCGAGTCCGGGCGGCGGCCCATCGCCGTCGCCAACATCGACGAGCTGGCGCGCGAGGTCGGCATTGCGGAGGCGGCGCGGTGATCATCGACATGCGGCTGCGGCCACCGGCCAGGGGCTGGCGCGACTCCAAACAGTTCACGGCCAAAGGCTACTATCCGACGCGCATGGGTATGCCGCGCGCGCGCTCGGCCGAGGAGCGCTCGATGGAGCTGCTGTTCCGAGAGATGGACGAGGCCGGCGTCGTGCTGGGCGTCATCATGGGCCGCATCTCGCCGGGCACGCAGGGCGTCGTGCCCAACGACGACATCGCCGTCATCGCCGCCGAGCACCCGCGGCGCTTCGTCTGGTTCGCCGGCGTCGAGCTGGGCGACCCGCAGGCCGGCCTGGCTGAGATCGAGCGCACGCGGGGGATACTCGGCTGCAAGGGCATCTCGATCGAGCCGGCCGCGGCCGCCGAGCCTATGTGGCCAGACGACCAGCGCATCGCACCGCTGTACCGTCGCTGCGCGGAGCTGGGCCTGCCGGTGTCGATCTCGGCCAGCACGATGATCGGCCGAGATACGGCCCTGGCCGACCCGGCGCCCGTGCACCGCGTGGCGCGCACGTTTCCGGGCCTGCGCATCGTCCTGTCGCACGCCTGCTGGCCGCACGTCATGTCGGCCATCGGCGTTGCCTTCGCCTGCCCGAACGTGTACCTCTCGCCCGACCTGTACATGAACCATCGGTATATGCCGGGGGCCGTCGAGTTCATCAACGCCGCCAACCTGTTCATGCCCGACCGGCTGCTCTGGGGTTCGGCCTACCCGAGCCGGCCGCTGAAGGAGAGCGTCGAGGCGTTCAGCCAGTGGGCCTTCGAGCCGGGCGTGAAAGAGCGCGTGCTCTACCACAACGCCGCCCGTCTGCTCGGACTCGAGTAAAGCGATGGAGCGCGACTTCGCCCGCTACGCGAACAACCCGCCGCGCGTGGCGTGGCCCAACGGTGCCCGGCTCGCGGTCTCGGTGTGCGTTAACTACGAGGAGGGCCGCGAGTACTCACTGCTCGACGGCCCACGCCGTGAGACGATGGACGAGGTGCCGTCGCCCGTCCCAGCGCACATGCGCGTCCTGTACAACGAGTCGTTCTTCGAGTACGGCAGCCGCGTCGGCGTCTGGCGCTTCCTCGACTTCCTCGATATGCTCGCGCGCTACGAGGTGCCGGCGACCTTCTGCGCCTCGGCGCGGCCCCTGGAGCGCAACGCGGCGGTCGCCAAGGCCATCGTGGAGGGCGGCCACGAGGTCTGCGGCCACGGCTACGGCTGGCAGGAGTACCACGCCACGCCGATCGACGAGGAGCCCGCGAGCATCCGCCGCTGGGTCACCTCGCTGCTGCGCGCGACCGGGCAGCAGCCGGTCGGCTGGCTCACGCGCTCGGTGTGTAGCCTGAACACCCGCGAGCTGCTGCTTAAGCCTACTGCGACTCGTAGAGCTGCTTGGCCAGGTTCATGTCCAGCTTCTCCTTGAGCTGCTCGCCGACTTCCTGCCAGACCTTCTCGCGGATCGACGCCCACTGCTGGTACTCGGCCGGGGTTGGCGTGTAGACCTGCAAGCCGTACTTTTGGATCAGCTCCTGCTGGGCCTTATCGATCCGGCTCAGCGCGTCCTTGAGGTTCCAGGCGCCGGCCTCCTGCGCCGCCTCGAGGATGATCTTCTGGTGGGCCGGCGAGAGTGACTGAAGCTTCTTCGCATTCATGAAGAAGTTGCCAAAGACGGCCTGGTAGTCGAGCCGGATGACGTGCTTGGTCACCTCGTACAGCTTCGCGCCGTGCAGGATCAGGATGGGCACGTTCACGCCGTCGACGACGCCCTGCTGGAGCGCGGCGTACGTCTGGCCCCAGTCGACGGGCGTCGGATTGGCGCCCCAGGCCTTGAACGTCGACAGGTCCACTGGTGAGCTAATCACGCGGATCTTCAGCCCGCGCATGTCGGCCGGGACCTTCAGCGGCTTGCTGCGCGTCTCGATGTCGCGGTTGCCCTGGGCAATGGGGAAAAGCCACTTCAGGCCCATGTCCTTCTCGAAGCCCTCGATGGCCTTCCTGCCGGCTGGCTTCTCCAGCGACTTCAACGTGATCTCGTGGCTCTTGAAGAGGAACGGCAGGTCGTAGACCAGCCAAGCGTTCGTGAAGCGCGCGGCGTTGCCGTTCGAGATCTGCCCGAAGTCGACGCTGCCGGTCATCACCGCCTGAGCAAGCTGGTGCTCGACGCCGAGCGACTGGTAGAAGACGCGGACGGTGATCTCGCCCTTGCTCTTCTGGTTGACCAGGTCCGCAAACTTGTCGATGGCGTCGCTCATGACGTCGGCCTTGGGGTTGCTGGCGCCGGCCCGTAGTTCGATGACCTGCGCGGCCGGCTTGGGGGCCTGGGCGGCGGGCTTGGCCGGCTGAGCGGCCGGCTTGGGCGCCTCGGCGGCTGGCTTGGCCGGCTGAGCGGCCGGCTTCGCCGGCTCCGGCGCCGCCGCCGGCTTGGGCGCCTCGGCGGCCGGCTTGGCCGGCGGCCCGGCCGGCGCGGCAGGGGCCGCCGGCGCGCACGCGACTGCGAGCAGCAGTGCCAGGATCACGGGCGCAAGGGCGAGGGCTCGCGGGAGGCTCGCTAGCATGCTGGACGCTCCTCTCCTCGAACTGCTGCGACAGCGCTGCTCGCCGTCGCACGCGGCGATGCCGCGGAGCGCGCGCCGCAGCCGGCCCGCCACCGGGCGCTGAGCGGCCGGAGGGCTCGGCTGCGCACTCCCAAACGCCTCTCCAGTATATTCCTCGTAGTCAAGCGTCTGCCATATCGCTATCCGGTGCGCGCGGGCCGCTACTTTGCCTCCGGCGGGATGAGCTGCTGCGGCACCTGGTAGCCGGCCTCGCGGAGGGCCTTGACGGCGCCCTTGTGCAGTGGCATGAGCGCCAGGTCACCCGTCATTTTGCCAATGTCTGCGCCCTTGAGTGCGGGGAAAGCAGCGGCCTGCTCGGTCTTGTCCGCCAGCGCGGCCTTGGTGAACTCGTAGGCCAGGTCCTCGGGGAGCTTGGTCGGCGCGAAGACGGCATTGATCACTGCCCAGCCCGTGATCGGCTGCTTGTTCCAATCGCCCTGGTAGACGCCGGCCGGGATCTGGCTGGTCTTCAGCCATGGCAGCTTGGCCTGCACCTGCTGCACCAATTCTGGCGGCCAGCTCATGATCTGGATCGGCTGCGCCGTCATCGTCTCGACGATGATCGGGTCGGGCCGCTTGAGCGCCGTGGCCTTGACGTAGCCGACAATGCGCCGATCCTTGAACGCCTGCCCCATCTCGCTCATCGTCCCGCGGTAGTACTGCGGCTTGATGCCCAGGACGTTGAAGGCCTCGGTCGTCATGACCTCGGCGTTGGTGCCCTGCCCGCCGGGGCTGTACGGCTTGCCGTTCAAGTCGGCGAAGGTTTTGATTCCGGCGCGCTCGTTGATGACATACGCGAGGCTGCCGAGGTCGAAGGCCCAAAGCGTGCGCAGCTCCTTGTACGGTTGAGTCTCATAGCCCTTGAGCAGTCCGGCGTACGCTAGGTATTGAATGGTGTGATCGCCCATCGAGAGGTCCGTCTCGCTGGCCTGCAGCCGCTTGAGGTTGTTGACGATACTGCCGTGCTCGGCGGGCGTGACGTTCACGCCGGCGACCTGCTTGTTCAGCATGCTCGCCAGCGCGGCGCCGTAGACGCCGAAAGACGAGGCGAGCTGGGCGATGCCGAACATCACGCGCCGGCCCTCCTTGGCCGGCGCTGCGGCCGCGGGCTTCGCCGGCTCGGCCGCTGGCTTGGCCGGCTGGGCGGCGGGCTTGGGCGCTTCGGCTGCGGGCTTGGCCGGCTGGGCTGGCGCGGCCGGCTTCGCCGGCTGCGGCGCCGGGGCGGGCGCCGCGGCGGCCGGCTTCGCCGGCTCGGCGGCGGGCTGGGCCGCTGGCGCTGCGGCCGGCGCCGCCGGCCCGCAGGCTAACGCGAAAAGGCCGACGAGGACCAAGGCCAGACTACCCCTGAGCGCGCGCTGCATGATCTCCCTCCTCCGTATGCCAACGCTCGAAGACGGCGAGCCGGCGAGAGTAAGCATGGCCGAGCGCTCGGCCCCATGGCTTGTGGTGTAGCACAGTATGGACGTGGGTGTCAATACACTCTATACGCTAGACTGTGCAATCCTCTCGCGGGCGACGTCACTGCGACCTGCACTCCGCTTCGACGTTAGCGCCTGGCGGCGGCCCGGGCATTGGGCCCGCTCGCCAAACGTGCGCTGCCGCGCTTGGGCGCTGCCCATTAGGCGTGCCGTCCAATCGCAAACGGTTGCTTGGATCATCTCGCTTCACGCCGTGCCTGAGGGCGGCCCGCCAGCGGCGGTAAGCCAGACGCGCACCGTGGAGCCGTCCTTCACACCGTGGAGCGGTCCCTCACACCGTGGAGCCGTCCCTCACACTGTGGAGCCGTCCTTCACACCATCGAGCCGTCCCTCAATCGGCCTGCGCGGCCTGCGGCGTGCCGCGCTGGCGCTACCTGGCCCCCCGTCGCCACCCTGCGACACACGCGCACGCCCCGCGCCACCGCAGCGCGGCACATGCTAGAATGCCGTCTGCCGACACGCTGGGAGGTAGCCGATGGGGAGTGCCGGGCCGCGTCGCCCGCTGGATGACGTGCGCATCCTCGACCTCACGCAGGCCACGGCCGGGCCGTACGGCGTCATGCTGCTCGCCGACCTCGGCGCGGAGGTGATTAAGATCGAGCGCCCGGGCGGCAGCGACATCAGCCACGAGTTCGGGCCGTTCATCGCGAACGAGCGCGGCCGCGTCGCCGCCGGGTATCTACGGTACTGCCGCAACCGCAAGTCGCTGACGCTCGACCTCAAGCGACCGCGCGCCCGCGAGCTGCTCCTGGACCTGGTGCGCGTCTCGGACGTGGTCATGAGCAATTTCGGCGCTCGTACCATGGACCGGCTGGGCCTGGGCTACGAGGCGCTGCGCGCGGTGCACCCCGGTATCGTCTACGCCACGGCGAGCGGCTTCGGCTCGCCGGACGTGCTGCCCAGCCCATACGCCGACTGGCCAGCGTACGACAACGTCGCCCAGGCGATGGGCGGGATGATGGACCTGACCGGCCATCCGGATGGCCCGCCGACCGAGTGCGGGGTGATCGTCTGCGATATGATTCCGTCGATCCAGATGGCCCTTGGCGTGCTGGCGGCGCTGCACGAGCGCGCGCGCACCGGACTCGGCCAGCAGGTGGACGTGGCCATGTACGACGCCGCGGTATCGTTGCTCGCGCCGCAGATCGTGCCCTACCAGTTCACGGGCAAGGCGCCGACGCGCGGGCCTAAGTCGTGGGTGTGCCCGTACGGCGTCTTCCGTGTCCGCGACGGGTGGGTGACCATCGGCGCGTCCTCGAACGCCCAGTGGGAGCGCCTGGCGCGGCTGGCCGGGCGCGAGGAGTGGCTCGCCGATCCGCGGCTGCGCACCGGTGAGAGCCGGCGCGTACACTACGACGAGGTCATCGCGCCGCTGCTGGAGCCGTGGCTGGCCGAGCGCACGCGCGACGAGGTCGTGCGCCTGCTGCTGGACAACAACGTGCCGGTTGGGCCGGTGCACACGATCTCCGACATCGTCAACGACGACGGCCTGCGGGCGCGCAATATGCTCGTGGAGATCGACCATCCCGTAGCCGGGCGCTACGTCGTGCCAGGCAACCCGATCAAGCTCTCGCGCCATGTCCCGGAGGCGCCGTTCGAGCCGCCGCCGGCAGTCGGCGCGCACACCGACGAGCTGCTGGCCGGGCTGCTTGGGCTGGGCGCGGACGAGATCGCCGCCCTGCGCGCCGAGGGCGTCGTCTAAGGGACGGCCGCACGCGTTCGCGTGGGATGCGGACGATGCGCGCGCTTTGCGATGGCCGGCGGCGATGGCCCTGCGGACGGCCGACGGGTAGCGCAGGGGTCGCCGCAGGCGACCGCTGGGAACCTTTGTTGGGGGGCGGCACCTCCCCGCCCAGAGCGGCGATGTTCGGCATAGCCGCTCATCGCCCCGCCGGGGAGATGAGCGGGATGGAAAGGGGAATCCGAAGGGGAATCCAAAGGGGGCGAAGCCCCTTTCGGGCGTTCTTCTTGGGGCGGGGTGGGGCACCCCCCTCCCACAGCGGCTATGTCCAGCGGAGACCGCACGGAGTGAGGAGGACATGACGGGTCCGCAAGAGCGATACGCCATCGTCGGCGTCGGCGAGACGGAGTACTCGCGCCATTCGGGGCGCTCGACGCGCGCGATGGCGGTGGAGGCAGTGCGCAACGCGATGAGCGACGCTGGCCTGAACGCCGGCGCAGTAGACGGCCTGCTCAGCTACCACTCGAACGACTCGACGACGTCGGTCGCCGTGGCCACCGACTTGGGCATCCGCCCGAACTTCTTCATGGACTGCTCGGGCGGTGGCTCCAGCAGCGAGGCGCTGGTGGGTCTGGCCTGCGGGGCGATTGAGATGGGCATGTGCCGCGCCGTGGCCATCTACCGCTCGATGAACGGCTACACGCAGTTTCGCATCGGCGGCACGGGCGCCCGGGCCGCCGCGCCGGTCGCCGGCGACGACCTGCTAGCGCGGCCCTACGGGTGGATGAGCGCCGGGCAGCGCTTCGCGCTCACGTTCATGCGCTATCTGTACGAGTACGGCGTGACCTCGGAGCAAGTCGCCCACGTCAAGGCCGTCCATTCGAGGCACGCGTCCAACAACCCCAAGGCCCTGATGCGCCAGCGCGTGAGCGTGGACGAGGTGCTGGCCTCCCGCTGGATCGTGAAGCCACTGCATCTGCTCGACTGCTGCCTCGAAACCGATAACGCCACCTGCATCATCGTCACCTCCCGCGAGCGCGCGCGGGACCTGCGCCAGCGCCCGGCGCTCATCATGGCCGCGGCCGGCCGCGTCTGCCGGCCGTATCCCGACTGGGTCTATCGGCGGGCGCCGCTGGCCCGCGTCGCCGGCGAGTACGCCGGGCCGCGCGTCTTCGAGCTGGCCGGGATCACCCACGACGATGTCGACCTGACCGGCTGCTACGACGCGTTCACGTTCACGACCGTGCTCCAGCTCGAGGACTACGGCTTCTGCCAGAAGGGCGAGGGCGGGCACTACGTGTCGGGCGGTTCGATCGAGCTGGGTGGCCGGCGACCGAACAACACGTCCGGCGGCCATCTGTGCGAGGCATACACGCACGGTATGAACA
>JACQUS010000236.1 GCA_016210125.1 Chloroflexota bacterium
GCGCACGATGGCCACCTGGACCGCCAGGTCGTCCAGACTGCGTGGCTGGGTGCGCGGCAGCATCTGGATCTGCGCGCGGCTCTCGATCTGGAAGAGGCCGACGGTGTCGCCCTGGCAGATGGCGTCGTAGACCGCCGGGTCGTCGTAGGAGAGGCCGGCCAGGTCGAGCTTCTCGCCGCGGGTCTGCCAGATCAGCTCCAGGCACTCCTCGACCAGCGAGAGCATGCCGAGGGCCAGGAAATCGATCTTGACGAAGCGTGCGTCGTCGCAGGAGTCCTTGTCCCACTGGCAGATGAAGCGCCCCGGCATGGCCGCCGGCTGGACCGGCACCAGCTCGATCAGCGGGCGCGAGGAGATGAGCATGCCGCCGACGTGCTGGCTCACGTGGCGCGGCATGCCGTCGAGCTGCGCAGCCAGGTCGGCCAGGTGCTCCCAGAGCGGCCCCTCGGCCTGGCCGTGGAACTCCGGGATGCTCCGCAGCTCGGCGCGGACCGTGCGCGCCTTGCCGCCCTCGGAGAGCCGCGCCAGCTTGTCGATGGCCGCCGGCGGCAGCCCCAGCGCCTTGCCGAGGTCGCGGACCGCGCTGCGCAGGTGGTAGGTGGCGAAGCTGCACACCAGCGCGGCGTGGTCGTGGCCGTAGTGCTCGTAGACGCGCACGATCAGCCGCTCGCGGATGTCACGGGCGAAGTCGAGGTCGATGTCGGGCACGGCCTGGAGGTCTTCGTTCAGGAAGCGCTTGAAGAACAGGCGGTTCTTCACCGGATCGATGTGCGACAGCCCGATCAGGTAGCAGATGATCGAGCTGACCGACGAGCCGCGCCCCCGGCTCGGCGGCAGCCCCGAGCTGTCGCGCACCGTGCCGGGGCCGCGCACCTCGCGTGCTACCTCGGTCGCCAGCTTCTGGAGATCGCGGTAGATGAGGAAGAAGCCGGCCAGGCGGTGCTTGGCGACCAGGTGCAGCTCCTCGGCAAGCTGGGCGCGCGCTTTCTCCAGGAGCGCCGGCGCGGTGCGCTCGGGCGCGTAGCGCTCGGCGAAGCGCTGCCAGCAGTGGGCGGCGAGGACCGCGTCGGCCGAGGCGCCCTGCTCGCCGGCCTGGTGGACGAAATCCGGAAACGCGTAGCCGAGGCTCTCGCGCTGCGAGAGATCGAAGGCGCGGCAGCGCTCGGCGATGCGGGCCGTGCTGGCGATGGCCTCCGGGTAGGCGGCGAAGAGCGCGGCGACCTCCGCCGGCGGGCGCAGGGAGAACGCGCTGTTCGGCCGGCGCAGGCGGTGCGATGTCTCCAGGGTCGTGTGGTGGCGCACGGCCACCAGGGCGTCGTGGAGGCGGTGGCGCGCGCGCTCGTGATAGTGCACGTCGCCGGTGGCGACGATGGGCAGGCCGAGGTGGGTCGCCAGGTCGGCCAGGAGGGCGACGCGGCGCGTGTCGCCCTCGACCAGGTTGTGCTGGAGCTCGACGAACGTGCTCTGGCGGCCGAAGAGGCCGGCCAGGCAGCGCGCGGCCGCGGCCGCGTCGTGGTAGCGGCCGGCGTCGACCAGGCGCGCCAGCTCGCCGGCGCGGCAGCCGGAGAGGGCGATCAGCCCCTCGGTATGCCCTTCGAGGAACGCCGGATCGAGGGCCACGGCGTCGCGCGGGCTGGAGCGGTGGGCCTCGGTGATGAGGCGGCAGAGGTTGGCGTAGCCGCGGCCGCTCTCGGCCAGGAGCGTCAGGTGCACCGCGCCGGAGCCGGCGTCGTGGAGGCCGTGGCGCAGCGTCAGCTCGACGCCGGTGATCGGCCGGACGCCGACGGCGGCGCAGGCCTGGGCGAACTCCATCGCGCCGTACAGGCCGTCGTGATCGGTGACGGCGAGCGCGCGGTAGCCCAGCGCGGCGGCCCGCGTGGCCAGCTCGTCGGGCCGCGACGCGCCGTCAAGGAACGAGTAGCAGGTATGCAGGTGCAGCTCGACGTAATCATCGCTTGTGCCGTGTGCGGCCAGCGGCGGCAGGGCCGAGGGCCCGTCGCCGCTGCGATCTGCGCGTGGCATATCCTCGAACTGAGGGATGGTGTGGCCGGCGCGCTGGGCGCCCCGCTGCTCGAACCAGGCCCCGGCGATGGGGTCGTGGAAGACGGTGAGCAGCAGGTCGCCTTCGAGCAGCACTATGTAGTAGAGGCGCGCGACCGGCCGCTCGCGCCAC
>JACQUS010000244.1 GCA_016210125.1 Chloroflexota bacterium
GCCATGGTCAGACCGGTGAGCCCGATGCGCAGGCGCACGCCGGGGGGCTCGTTCATCTGGCCGAACACCATCACCGTGCTCGCCAGCACCCCCGACTCCGCCATCTCATGCCAGAGGTCGTTGCCCTCGCGCGAGCGCTCGCCGACGCCGCAGAACACCGAGTAGCCGCTATGCTCGGTGGCGATGTGGCGGATCAGCACCATGATGATGACCGTCTTGCCGACGCCGGCGCCCCCGTACATGCCGACCTTGCCGCCTCTGGTCACCGTGGCGATGAGGTCGATGACCTTGACGCCGGTCTCCAGCACCTCGGCGGCCGTCTGCTGCTCGGCGAAGGGCGGCGCCGGCCGGTGGATGGGGTAGTACTTGTCCGTCTTGACCTCACCCAGGTTGTCCAGCGGCTCGCCCAGGACGTTGAACAGGCGGCCGAGCGTCGCCGGACCGACCGGCACGCGGATCGGCGCGCCGGTGTCGACCGCCTTGTCGCCGCGGCGCACGCCGTCGGTGCTGCCCATTGAGACACAGCGCACCCAGTTGTTGCCGAGCTGCTGCGCGACCTCGACAACGAGCAGCTCGTCGCGCTTGGAGATCTCGACGGCGTTCATGAGGGCGGGGACGGCCCCGGCCGGAAACTCGCAGTCCACCACCGGGCCAACGACCTGCACGACCTTGCCCTCGACCCCACCGTTGGTTGCCATTGTCCCTCCAGACTCCCTAGCCAATCGCTCGCATTCGCCATAGCCCGACGTTGCTGGAAGCGTCTACCCTCACCCCTCGGTCCCCCTCTCCCCGCGTCGCCGCGTCTCGCGCTCTCCGCGTCGGGGGCTGGGAGGAGGGGTGGGCTTCTACCCGGCCGCTGCGCGCAGCGTCTCGGCGCCGGAGGCGATCTCAAGTAGCTCCTTGGTGATGACGTCCTGCCGTGTTTTATTGAACGTGAGCGTCAGCTCCTGCACCAGCTCCTTGGCGTTCTGCGTGGCGTTGCGCATGGCGACCATGCGTGCTGCGTGCTCGCTGGCTGCCGTCTCGAGGATGGCCTGGTAGACTTGCGTCTCGACATAGCGGGGCAGGAGCGCCGCCAACACCGTCTGCGGGTCGGGCTCGAAGATGTAGTCGCGATAGGCGTCGATCTCCTCCTGGGGCAGCTCGGGCAGTGGCAGGAGGCGCAGCGACGCCGGCCGCTGGACCAGCGTGGATACGAAGTCTGGGTGGACGACGACGACCTCGTCCACCTGCCCGCCGAGGAAGGCGTCGACGGCGACGCGGGCGATCGGCACCGCGTCGAGGTAGGCCGGCCGGTCGGTCGGCGCCGTGAAGTCGGCCACGAGCGAGAGGCGTCGGCGCAGCATGAAGTCGCGCCCCTTGCGGCCGACGGCGATGATGTCGGTCGGCAGCGCGTGGTCGGCGATGAGCCGGCTCGCGTGCTCGATGAGGTTGGTGTTCAGCGCGCCGCACAGGCCGCGTTCGGTGGTCATGAGCACCACGCCGAGGCGGCGCACCGGCCGGCGCTGGAGCAGCGGGTGCAGCTCGGCCCCGGCGGTCAGCGCGCTGAGGCTGGCGACCATGCGGCGCAGCCGGTCGGCGTAAGGCCGCGCGCTGACGGTCAGGCTCTGCACACGCCGCAGTTTCGTCGCCGCGATCATCTCCATGGCGCGGGTGATCTGCGACGTGTTGCGCACGCTGCGGATGCGGCGGCGAATCTCCCGCAGGTTTGGCATCGCTTACAGGCTCACCGTCTGCTTGAACGTCTTGATCGCCTCGTCGAGCCGCTGCGCGGTCTCCGGCGTGATCTGCTTGTCGCGCGCGATGGCCTCGCCGACGTCGGGGTGCGTCGTGCGCACGTACGGCAAGAACTGCTCCTCGAACGTGCGAATCTTGCTCACGGCCACCTCGTCGAGGTGGCCGTTGATGGCCGCGTAAATGATCACGACCTGGTCGGGCAGCTGCAGCGGCTGGTACTGCGGCTGCTTCAGGGCCTCCTGAACGCGCATGCCGCGCTCGAGCTGCCGCCGCGTCGCCTGGTCGAGCTCGGTGCCGAACTGGGCGAAGGCCGCCAGCTCGCGGAACTGCGCCAGGTCGAGGCGCATGCGGCCGGCCACCTGCTTCATCGCGCGCGTCTGCGCCGCGCCGCCGACGCGCGAGACCGAGAGGCCGACGTTGACCGCCGGGCGGATGCCGGCGTAGAACAGGTCGGTTTCGAGGTAGATCTGCCCGTCGGTGATCGAGATGACGTTGGTCGGAATGTACGCCGACACGTCGTTGGCCAGCGTCTCGATCATCGGCAGCGCCGTCAGGCTGCCGCCGCCGTGCTCTTGGTTCATGCGCGCCGCGCGCTCCAGCAAGCGTGAGTGCAGGTAGAACACGTCGCCTGGGTACGCTTCGCGGCCAGGTGGGCGGCGCAGCAGGAGCGAGATCTGCCGGTAGGCCCATGCGTGCTTGGAGAGGTCATCGTAGATGACCAGCGCGTCGCCGCCCTTCTCCATGAAATACTCGCCCATGGCGCAGCCGGAGTACGGCGCCAGGTACTGGAGGGCCGCCGGCTCAGAGGCCGAGGCGCTGACGACGATGGTGTGGTCCATCGCGCCATATTCTTCCAACGTCGCGACGACCTGCGCGACCTTCGACGTCTTCTGACCGATAGCGACGTAGATACAGACCATGTCGCCCTGGCGCTGGTTGATGATCGTGTCGAGGGCGATGGCCGTCTTGCCGGTCTGGCGGTCGCCGATGATCAGCTCGCGCTGGCCGCGCCCGATGGGGATCATCGCATCGATGGCCTTGATGCCCGTCTGCACGGGCGTGTCCACCGACTGGCGCGTGACGACGTTCGGCGCGATGCGCTCGACCGGGCGGTACTCGGCGGCTTCGATGGGCCCTTTGCCGTCGACCGGCTGGCCCAGCGCGCTGACGACGCGGCCGACGAGTGCTTCGCCGACCGGCACCTCGACGATGCGGCCGGTGCTGCGGACCTGGTCGCCCTCTTTGATCAGCCGGTCCTCGCCCAGCAGCACGGTGCCGACCGTCTCCTCCTCGAGGTTGAGCGCCAGTCCGTAGACACCGTTGGGGAACTCCAGCAGCTCGCCGGCCATGGCCCCGGCCAGGCCATAGATGCGGGCGATGCCATCACCGACCTCGATCACTGTGCCGACGTCCACGGCCGTGACCTCGGCGCCAAAGCGCTCGATCTGTTGGCGGATGATGGCGCTGATCTCTTCCGCGCGGACAACCATCGTGAATCTCCCTCGTGAATCTCCCTCGGTGGTTCGGCCTACCGTCCCCGTCCTGTCATTCTGGGCGCAGCGGGGAAGTCGTGCTCCCCGCGAACATAGCCCGCCCGGGTGGGAGCGCTCCACCCCGCCCTAAGGATCTCCCAGACGTCGCCTCATCCGACCCCTGCATCCTCTTACACCGCTTACACCGCCGCCTCGACGAGCGCGCGCCGCAACGTCTGGAGGCGGGTGAACACGCTGCCGTCCAGCAGCTTGTCGCCGATGCGCAGGACGGCGCCGGCAATGAGCCGTGCGTCGACGGCGCGGCTGAGCCGCACCTGCCGGCCCAGGGTCCGCGCCAGCGCGTTGCCCAGCCGCTCGGCCTCAACGTCGTCGAGCGTCACGGCGGTCGTGAGCTGCGCGCGCACGACGCCCTGTGCCTCGTCGACCAGGCGCTCGTACTCGGCCACCACGTCGCCCACGCGGTCCAGGCGCTGGCGGCGCAGCAGCAGCAGCAGCAGGTTCTGCACCGCCGGCGCGATCTCGCGCAGGCTCTCGCGCAGGACCGCTTCCTTCTGACTTGCCGGCACCTGGGGCGCGTCGAGCACGGCGCGCACGGTCGAGTCGCGCAGCGCGCTGGCGGCGGCGCGCAGGTCGGCCAGCCAGGTGTCGAGGGTACCTCGGTCCCGCGCGAGGTCGAAAAGCGCCTGGGCGTAGCGGCGCGGTGCTCCTCCGACGGCCATCTACTCGACCTTCAGCTTCTCGGTCTCGCGCAGCACATCGGCCACGAGGTCGTAGTGCTGCCGTGTGTCGAGCGAGCGCTGGATGATCCGCCCGGCGGCCAGCACCGCCAGGTCGGCGACCTCGGACCGCAGTTTGGCGATGGCCTGCTGCGTCTCGAGGCGGATCTGCGCGCGCGCGCGGTCGAGGTCGACCTGCGCCTCGGCCTGCGCGCGCTGGCGCGCCTCGTCGGTCAGGCGCTTGCCCAGCTCGTTGGCCTGGGCGATGATCCCCTGCGCCTCGCGGCGCGCCCGCAGCAGCGCGGCCTCGTACTCCTGCTGCGCCCGCGCGAGCTGCTGCTTGACCTCCTCGGCACGGCGCATGCTCTCGGCGATGCGCTCGCGGCGCTCCTGGAGCATGCGCAGCACGGGCCGGTACAGGAAGGCCCACAGCAGACCTAGTAGGATGGCGAAGTTCACGATCTGGGCGATGAGCATACGCCCGTCGATGCCCAGAGCGCCGAGCGGGCCCGGCTCCTCGGCGGCGAGCAGCGCCGCCGCCAGCAGCGGCAACCCACCGCCCGCGACGCTCATCAATGCAAACATGCCGTCCAACGGCTGCCTCCCAAGATGGCCTGCTCCGCGTGCGTGAAGCTCGCTCCCTTCGGCCGCTCCGAACGACCGCGGCACGGCCGCGCGGCTGCGGGGCGCGCCGGCGTCAGGACCCTACGTCTGCACGGTGCGCGCCAGCGCCTTGCGGCGATCAGACATCGCGCCTAGACGAACTTGATAATCAGGGCCACCACCAGCGCGTAAATGCCGATGGCTTCGCAGAAGGCCAAGCCGAGAATCATGTTCAACTGGATGGCGCCTTGCGCCTCGGGATTGCGCCCCAACGCCTCCATGGCCTTCGAAGCCAGGATGCCGATACCCAAACCCGGCCCCAGAGCCCCCAACCCAATCGCCAACCCGGCGGCAAGCTGCTTCGCGGCCACAGGATCCATCCGAACTCCTTCCTTTCCCCTTGCGCGGAGGTTGTGCGGCGCCCTTAGCTGTGCGCCGTCGTGCGCGCGTGCTGCTCCGCCGGCCCGTGCGCCTCGGCGTGGGCGTGCTCCTCGTGGCCCTCGCCGTGCCCGATGGTGGCCATCGTGAGGAACACCAGCGTGAGCATGGCGAAGATGAACGCCTGGATGAGGCCGACGAACAGCTCCAGGCCAAGGAACGGCAGCGCCGCCACCCAGGGCACGAGGAACACGATCACCGCTAACAGAACATGGCCGGCGAAGATGTTGCCAAAGAGACGGAAGCTGAACGAGAAGATCTTGGCGATCTCGCTGATCAGCTCCAGCAGACCCACGAACGTGCCGATCGGGAAGTTGTGCAGGGTGAAGAACTTGCCAAGATAGCTCAGCCGCAGCGTCGCCACGCCAAAGTACTGCGCCATGGCCACCGAGACCAGCGCCAGTCCGAAGGTCGTGTTCAGGTCGGTCGTCGCCGCGCGCAGCAGCGGCACCAGGTGATGCTCGCCCTCCTCGACCTTCTCGAAGCCGATCGTCCCAAAGCCCGGCACGAGCCCGAGCCAGTTCGACGTCAGCACGAACAGGAAGATCGTCATCACCAGCGGAAAGAAGCGCCGCGCGCGGTCCGGCCCGGCGACCGACTCGACGAGGCCGTAGAAGCCCTCGAGGACCAGCTCGACGAGGTTCTGGAGCCCGCGCGGGACGAGGGTCATGCGCGCGGTGGCGATGATGCCGAGGACGACGAGCACGGCCATCGTCAGCCAGGTGGCCAGCAGGCTATTGCGCAGCGGCAAGAAGCCGAGGTCGACCAGCGTGTCGGCCGGCACGCTGATGCGCTCCAGCTCCACACGGCCAAAGAAAAACCCCACCGCCAGAAGCGCGATCAGAGCGATGGGGATCAACCACCCGCGAGGGCGACTGGTCGGATGCTGTGGCGCTCGGCTGAGGTCAGCCAACTACGCCCCCCGCGCGACGGCGAAGGCAGAATCGCTGCCACGGCACGATGCACAGAATCCCGTGGCCACCGGCGCGGAGCACTCGCAGCACGCTCCCTCCAACCGCCTAGTGATTTCGCTGTTGATCGAGGACCGAGGCGATGAGCCGGTAGACACTATACGTGCCGGCGGCGATACCCAGCAAAGCAAAGCCCAATGTCGCCCACGGCGCAGTGCCCAGCGCGCCGTCCACGGCCCAGCCGACGATGAAGCCACCGACGAGCGGCACGACCATCGCCCAGCCGAGCTGGAGCAGCAGGCCCCAGACGCCGAGCCGGCGCATCACGGTGGGCACACCCTCGTCCATGTATAGCATGGTCGACCACCCGAAGCAACATGTGGGCGCGACCCGCGCCCCATCCCCCATAGCGGCTAGGACCGTCTGCCCAGGACCTTCCGCCCAGGACCTTCCGCCCAGGACCTTCCGCCCAGGGGAATCCGACACCCCGCGTCAGGGAGCGCGCGGCCGACATCGGGGAAGCGCTGCGCGCGAACGAGGGTCTCCACAGATGGTTGCGCTCCGTGCGGGCGACGACACTGAGAGCAGGCACCACCGGCGTGTGGAAGGTCCGCGAGGAGGGAGCCATGGCCGTCAGCGCTCCAGAGATACGCTCGGTCTTCTTCGAGCCCGGACGGCGCGTGCGCGTGCAACCGCTCCAGTCGGAGCGCGCCTACCACTGCTTCATCGAGGAGGTGCCCAACGGTACGATCCACCTGAGCATGCCGATGGAGGGCCGCGAGTACGCGCACATCCCCACCGGCCAGCGCGTGCAGCTCGCCGTCGAGCGTCGCGGCAATCTGTACCTCTTCGAGTCCATCGTCACCGGCCGGCGCTTCGGCGACAATCCACTGCTCATCCTCAAGCGCCCTGCCGACCAGGCGGCGACGCAGAGGCGGCAGCACGCGCGCGTGCCGGTCCTGCTCGACGCCGTGCTCTGGTACGAGGATGCCGAGTTGGGCGGCCGCGAGCGCGACGTGAAGATCACCATCGTAAACGTCTCGGCCGGCGGCCTCGGCTTTCGCACCAAGGAGCACATCGAGGCCGGCCGCCTGGTGCACATCGACTTCGCGATCCCGTCGGAGCACCGCCGCCGCGAGCCGCAGCGCCGCCCGACTACGACGACGACCTTCGCTCACCGCTGGGCGCGCCGACCAGCCGGCCACGCGGCACATACCGCGCCTGCGCACCAGCGCGCCGCCGATCCTCGCACGGAGCAGCAGGCCGGCGTTGTGCTCACCGCCGCCACGCGGGTCGTCCACTGCGCGGCCCTGGGCCACGAGCCGGAGCGCGACCAGCACGGGCGCCGGCTACCGCGTGTCTACCGCGGCGGGGTCGAGTTCGTCGGCCTGGACGACCTAGTGCGCGAGCGTATCATCCGCTTCGTGATGCGGCGCGAGGTCGAGCTACGTTGCCGGGGGCTGCTCTAGGGCATCTCTGACGCGGTGCTGGGACGCACGTCGCTCTTCGTCACGATCACTTGCTGATCACCGTGGCCCCGTCCCGCCCCCTAAACGGGCAGATGATTCCCGGAGTTAGACGTTCGTCCTTGATGCAGGACCGCAGATTGTGCATCTACCTTCCCCAGTAAGCCCACCCCGCCCCCAAGCGGCTACCGCAGAGGTCGCCTCAGAGCGTGTGAAGGCTTGGCGGGTGCCGCTGTGGTGCAGGAGCGGCGATAAGATCCGCCGAGTACGGTCGTTTGACCGGCGCGGCCGCCTATGCTAGGCTCCCGCCAGCCTGCGAGGAGGGAGCACTGTGGCCGAGGAACGCTTCGACGTCGTCGTGCGCGGCGGGTCGGTCGCCAGCGGGCACGGCACGGCGCGGGCCGACATCGGTATTCGCGGCGGGCGCGTCGCCGTAGTGGCCGACGACCTGAGCACGGCCAGCGCGAGTCGCATCATCGACGCCAGCGGCAAGCTCGTCCTGCCCGGCATCATCGACGTGCACAACCACCCCTGCTACGACGACGATATGACCGGTATGAGCATCGCCGCGGCCCACGGCGGCGTCACCACGGTGGTCCCGTTCACCGGCGCGGTCAAGGCCTGGGGCCTGCCGGAGCTGCCGCTCGGCGACGTCGTGCGCTGGACGGTGGACGAGTGGACGAAGAAGAGTGTGCTCGACTTCGGGCTGCACATGGTGATCACGCGCAAGGACGACGCGGTGCGCCAGGTGCCGGACGCCGTCGCCCAGGGCGTGATCTCCTTCAAGTTCTTCATGGCCTACCTCAAGCGCGGGATGATGAACGACGACGACAAGATCATCGCCGCGATGGACGTGATCGCGCAGAACGACGGCATGGCCATGCTGCACGCCGAGAACGGCCTGGGCATCGACTACCTGGAGGTGAAGTTCGCCGAGCTGGGCCAGGTCGACAACGGCGCGTACCTGCGGGCGCACACGGACCTGTTCGAGGCCGAGTCGATGCTGCGCGGCATCGCCTTGGCTGACGCGGTGCGCTGTCCGCTGTACATCGTGCACGTGACGGTGCAGGAGGGCATGGAGGTCGCGCTGCTGGTCAAGGACCGGCTGTCGATGCCGCTATACCTGGAGACGCTGCCGCACTACCTGCTGCACACCAACGACCTGGTGATGCGGCTGGGGGCGCTGGGCAAGATCGGGCCGCCGATCCGCAACCAGCACGACCAAGACGCGCTGTGGAAGTACGTCCTGCACGGCGGCGTCGACGCCGTCGGTACCGACCATGCCGGCTACACGGCCGCCAACAAGCTCGGCGCCAAGCACATCCTGGAGGCGAAGTACGGTCTGCCGGGCATCGAGCACCTGCTGGTGCTGATGTACAGCGAGGGCGTGGTCAAGCGTGGGCTGGACCTGGGACGGATGATCCAGCTCACGTGCGAGAATCCGGCGCGGCTGTTCGGGCTCTATCCGCAGAAGGGCGCGCTGATCCCGGGCGCGGACGCCGACCTGGTGGTCTTCAATCCGCGCACACGCTGGACGATCTCGTCCAAGAACCTGCACGGTAACGTGGACTTCACGACGTACGAGGGCTTCGAGGTGCAGGGCGCGGTGGAGCTGGTCATGCAGCGCGGCACGGTGCTGGTAGAGAACGGCGACCTGAAGGTGCAGCCCGGCCGCGCGCGCTACCTTCCGGCCCGCGACGCGCTCTGGCAGAAGCGGCGCTAGACCGGAGCCGCCGTCCGGAGCGCAGCCGGCCGCGCGAGACGCCGAGCGGTCGTCAGTGCCCGCGGCGCGGTGCACGCCGCGGCGCCGGGTGCGCCGGGCGGGCAAGCGGCGTCACGGTGAGCACCACGAGCGTGAGCACGATGCCGAGGACCAGCGGATCGTTCATGTGCCGCTCAACCTAAGCCGCGGGTGCTGCATCGCAGGCCCGCGCTGCCGGGTTCACGTCGCCAGCGCGGCAGGCGGCCTGGACTAGCCCCCTATGCTCATGGTCGACCGCGGCTGCTGAACAGATAAGGGAGCGTGCTCACGCTGTGGCGGTGAACTTTGCACCGCTAGGGCCACGAGGGTCCAGCGAACCGGGGCGGCAAGTGCCCGGCCCCTACGCCAGGGCCAGCGCCGCGTGCCGCGTCCGCTGGGGCAGCGCGGCGCCGACCAGCTCGCGCACGTCACCCACCCCGTGGGCGCGCAGCCAGCGCTCCAGCCCGGCGACGATCTCCACACCGGCCGCCGGGTTGGCGAAGTGCGCCGTGCCGACCTGCACGGCTGTCGCTCCGGCCATGAGGTACTCGACGGCATCCTCGGCTGAGACGACGCCGCCGGCGCCGATGATCGGCACGTCGACGGCTTGTGCGATGCGGTAGACCAGGTGCAGCGTCAGCGGCTTGATCGCCGGCCCGGAGAGGCCGCCGGACACGTTGGCCAGCGCCGGCCGGCGGCGCTCGACGTCGATGGCCATGCCCATGTAGGTGTTGCCCATGCAGAGGGCGTCGGCCCCCGACGCGGCCACCGCTTCTGCCACGGCGACGACATCAGGCGCGCTGGGCGTCAGCTTGACGATCAGCGGCCGCGACCACACGTCGCGCACGGCGCGCGTTACATCCGCGGCCGTCTCCGGCAGGCAGCCGAAGAGCAGGCCGTTCTCGACGTTGGGGCAGGAGACGTTCAGCTCCAGCGCGGCGATGGTCGGGGCATCGTCCAGCCGCGCGGCGGCGGCGACGAACTCGTCGAGGCGCTCGGCGGCTAGGTTGGCGATGACCGGCACGGACCAGCCGGCCCAGCGGGGCGCCAGGTCGCGCACCAGCTCCTCGACGCCGCCGTTGTTCAGCCCGATGGCGTTGAGCAGGCCGGCCGGCGTCTCCCAGACGCGCGGCGGCGGCGAGCCGACCCGCGGCCGCGGCGTCGTGCCCTTGGTGACGATGGCCCCGAGGCGCTCGATCTCCACCAGACCGACGTACTCGAAGCCGTAGCCGAACGTGCCCGAGGCGGTCATGATGGGATTGCGCAGCCGCAGCCCACGCGGGTGGCGCGGTGCCAGCTCGACGGATAGGTTCACGGCGCCGCTCTCCTCTCGTCGCTGCCCAAACAGACGATCATCTCGGAGTGTACGATCGGAGTATACCAGGCGCGGCGGGCGGGTGGGGCGGCAATTGTCGCAGACCGACCATGCTTGCGCAGGGGCGGCAGGCATGGTACACCGTTGCCACTGTGTGTGCCGCCGCTCGTCGTCCTGGCCGCCGACGAGCGCGCCCAGCGCCGTGCCGGAGGGGGTAGGGCATGCCGAACACGCGCCGCGTCCGCGCCGGCGAGATCATCATCCGCGAGGGCGACGAGGGCAGCGAGGGCTACCTCATCGTCTCCGGCGCCGTTGAGGTCCACAAAGCGGCGCCAGGCGGCGACCTGCCCTTGGCCGTTCTCGGCAAGAACGACGTCTTCGGCGAGATGGCCATGATCGACGAGAAGCCCCGCTCGGCAAGCGTCGTCGCGCTGGAGGACTGCGAACTCCTCGTGGTGACGCGGGAGCGCTTCGTCGAGGTGATGCGCGAGCGCCCCGAGGCCCTGGTACCCTACCTGCGCTCGCTCTTCGAGCGCCTGCGCGTTGCCAACCAACTCGCTGCCGAGGCTCTCGCCCCGGCGGCGGCCGATGCGCAGCCGGCGGTGCGCGACGCGCGTTCACCGGCCGAGCCGGCCCGAGCCGCCGATGCGCTGCTGACCGCGCGCGTGCGCGTCAGCATCGACGCGGCTACCGAGGAGCTGCGCCAGGCGATCGACCGTGACCACCTGGCCATCACGCGCTTCCCCTTCAGGGTCGGCCGGCCGAGCACGCTCGGCGCCCTCGACATCTTCACCTCGAACGATCTCCACGTGCGCGACGAGGCCCCGTTCATCGTGTCGCGCAACCA
>JACQUS010000246.1 GCA_016210125.1 Chloroflexota bacterium
ACCGCCGGCACGCCGTAGAGGATCATGGCCTCGAGGAACATGAGGATGAACCCGGCGATGATGGCCGGCCAGGCCAGCGGCAGCGTGATCGTCGTGAGCACGCGCAGCGGGTTCGCGCCGAGGACGCGCGCGGCGTCCTCGACCTCGGTGTCCATCATTTCGAAGGCGTTGTACGTGAAGAGGAAGGCCAGTGGGTAGACCGTCGCCAGTGACACGAAGACGAGACCCGGCAGCGAGAAGATGTTCATGAACCCGCTGCTCGCGCCGGTGAGATTGATATAGAGCTTGTTGAGCAGGCCGGCGTTCGGGCCGCCGAGGACGATCCAGGCGAGGCCGTTGACGAAGCCCGGCGCGACGAACGCGCCGAGCACGCCGATGCGGATCCACGCGCGGCCCGGCACGTTGGTGCGGCTGACCAGCCAGGCCAGCGGCACGCCCATCAGCATGCCGACGGCCGCGCACGCCAGGCTGAGCACCATCGTGTTCCAGAAGGCCTCGTGGAAGCGCGGCATCTGGAAGATCTGCGTGTAGTTGGCCAGCGAGAGCCCGGCCGTCGTCTTGAAGCTCTCGACGATCAGGTGGTACATCGGCCACAGCACGAGCACCACGAGCAGCGCCGTGATCGTGCCCCAGACCGCCGCCTGGGGCGTTAGCCACTGCCCCAACCCGCTGGCCCAGCCCCGCGGCTGGGCCAGCACCACCGCCCTCGGGCCGTGCGCGTCGACCCGCGCCATCGCTAGCCGCCGAACAGCTCGGAGAACTTGTCACGTCCGGTGGGGAACCAGGCGCCGAACTCCTGCGGCCCGACGATGAGCATCTTGAGCTTCTTCATGTCCGGGAAGTCGGCCGGGTACTTGACGTCCGGGCTATCCAGGCCCGAGGACAGCCCGGCGAACTGCGCGTAGATCGACTGGCCGGGCGGCGAGAGCACCCAGTCGATGAACAGCTTGGCCGCGTTGGGGTGCGGGGCCTTGTCCATCACGGCCACGGGCCGTAGGTACACGAGGACGCCGTCCTCCGGGAAGACGGTCTCGATGGGCAGGCCGCGCGCCTTCGCCGGGGCGGTGATCTGGTGGTCGCACAGGGCGATCACGCGCTCGCCGCTTGCCAGAATGTTCGTCGCGTCGCACGACTGCTGCGTCATGATGTTGTTCTTGCGCAGGCCGTCGAAGTACTCCCAGCCGTAGAGCTTCACGTGGTGGTAGGTCAGCACGGCCGTCGTCCCGCTGGCCTTGACATGGCCCTGGACGAGCTTATCCTTGTACTTCGGGTCGGTGAGCTCCTTCCACGTCTTAGGCACCATATCGCCCTTGACCTGCTCCTTGTTGTAGTTGATCGCGCCCATGCTCACCGATCCAGAGTGCCAGTAGCTCTCGGGGTCGTAGTAGTCCTGGGTGCGGAAGAGCTTCTGGTTCGTCGGCGCGTAGCGCGCGAGCATCTTCTTCTGCTTCATCTCGAGGAAGTGCTCGATGAGCGACGTCTCGACCACGTCGGCCGCGTGGACGTTCGTCTCGAACTCCTTCATGACGCGGTTGAAGAGCAGGCTGGAGCTAAGGCGGACGATGTTGACCTTGATGCCGAGCTGCTTCTCCGCCTCTTCTTTGATCTTGTTGACGCCGGCGGTGGCCGTGGCCGAGTAGAAGGTGACCTCGCCCTCGCGCTTGGCAGCGGCCTTGCTCTCCACGGTGAGGCCGCCGGAGGGCGCGGCCGGCTTGGCCGCTGGCTGGGCCGCGGGTTTGGCTGGCTGCGCGGCGGGCTTGGCCGGGGCGGCCGCCGGGGCAGCAGCCGGGGGCGCAGCCGGGGCAGCAGCCGGCGCCGCCGGCTGCGCCGGGGCCGGCGCGGCCCCGCCGCAGGCGGCCAGGGCCACCAGGGCGAGCGCGAAGACCGGCGCGAGCGCTACGACTTTCCACCGACCGAGTGTATCCAGAGAGCGCCACGGGGTCGCGGTGCGCCGTGCCATGTGCCTCACTCCTTTCGTGTCGCGTCCGGGAGCGCGACTCCCGGCGGATCTGGAGAGCGACGACGGGTGCCGCTTTCCTCCAGCGGCCACTCAACGCAGTGGCGGAGCTCAACTCCCCACACCCGGCGGGGGACATGCCCCCGCGCTACGGCCTGCTGACAGGTAGACCCTAACTGCTGCGCTGGCCGCCGAGGCGCCAGGCCTGCTGGTGCCGCTCGATGTAGTACTTCTCCTGCGGGTTGTAGTAGTGGCGCACGGGCGCGTACAATCCGCCGACGACGGCGACGATATACGTGTCGTCGGTGAGCGCCGTGAAGCCGTGGACGTCGTGCGGCGGCGGCGGGCAGATACTCACGTCCAGCGGCCGCATAATGCGGTCCTCGGTCACCCGCAGCTCGGCATAGTGCGGCTGCGAGCGGTCGTCTGCGCGCTCATACATCGTGTACTTGATGGCTCCGCGGTAGACGCCGACCACTTCCCAGGTGCCGTGATTGTGCACCGGGACGGCAGTCCCCTGCGGCATACGCGCCGTCATGATGCACAGGTCGTGGTCGTAGTAGAGCCAGAGCGACTCGCCCGTGTGGTTGCCGTCGCGCTTGACTCCCAGGTCAAGCATATCGGATCGGCGCATCAGCCGCTGCAGGACCGGGATCGCCTCCGCCTCGGCCAGCGCCAGGTTGTCCGCGTGCTGCTGCAGCAGCTCGATGAGATCCCCGGCGCACTGCCGAATCGTGTAGAGCCCGGTCGCCTGTGCCATTGGCCCCCTCTTCCTTGCGTTCTTACGCGCGGCTGCCCTACTCGTCCCCCGCGGCGCGCGCTCGGCGGGCGAGCAGCGCCTTGTTCACCCCTAATAGCATAGAAGCGCCATAAAAGTCAACGTCTGGCTGTGAAGGTGCCTTGCCACGCGGCAGGGGCGACGCAGGCGCTGTCCCTGGGGCGGGCTGCACGGCGGCTCAGTACGCCACCCAGCGCACCGCGCCGCCGTCGACGGCGATGGCCTGGCCGGTGATCGCGCTGGCGTGGGGCGAGGCCAGGAAGAGCACCAGCGGCGCGATGTCCGACGGCTCGACGACGCGGCCGATGGGGAACTCGGCGGCGAACGACGCCTCGGCCTCAGCCGGGCTGATGCCGCGCTGCCGGGACCGCGCCGCCACGCGCTCCGGGTAGCGGTCGGTTTTGGTGAAATACGGGTGCACCACGTTGACGGTGATGCCGTCGCGCGCGACCTCGTCGCTCAGGTGCCTCACGAAGTTGCACAGCGCCGAGTTGCCCAGCCCTGAGGGCAAGGTGGCCCCGGCCGGGACGCGCGAGGACGTGCCGCCGATGCAGATGACCCGCCCGCCGCCGGCGCGGCGCATGTGTGGCACGGCGGCGCGCGAGAGGCGTATCGAGGCGAGGGTCTTGCCCATGACGCGCTCCATGAGCTGCTCGTCGCCCGCTGTCAGCACGGTGCCGCTGACGTTGGTCGAGGCGCTGCTGACCAGGATGTCGAGCCGGCCGAAGGCCGTGGCCGTCTCCTCGACGGCGCGCCGGCAGTCGGCGGCCTCGAAGAGGTCGGCGCGCAGGGCCAGGCTGGGGCCGCCGAGCGCGCGCAGGTCCGCCAGCGCCCCCTCTAGGCGACCCTGGTCGCGGGCGCAGATGGCCACGCTGGCGCCTTCGGCGGCGAAGTCCAGGGCGATAGCGCGGCCGATGCCACGGCTCCCGCCGGTGACCAGCACGGCCTTGCCACGCAGCATCAGATCCATCGACTAGCCTCCCTACTGCCTGCCACGCGCGCCCGCGCGCCAAGGGTCGGCCGAGTGCGGCGCGGTCGCGGGCCACGTTGTCATGGGTCACATTGTAGCAGCGCCGGGCGGCTAGCCGTCCAGACGCGCGTTGACATTGGGCAACGCGCGGGCACAACCTCGTCGAGCGCCCGGCACACGCGCCGGCGCATGCGGGCCGGGGTCGGCTTCGTTGAGATGGGCCATAGCGTCGGGTATACTGCTACGAGACGTGCTATCGGCTTTGGCGGGAGGACTCCATGCGCGCGCTCGTCAGCGTGTCGGACCGCACCGGGCTGCGCGGCCTGGTCGCGGGGCTGTTGGCTATGGGCGCCGAGGTGTACGCCACCGACGGAACGCGCCGCGCGCTCGCCGAGGAGGGGGTCGCCGTCGGCAGCGTGGGCGAGCTCAGCGGCTTCCCTGAGATCCTCGGTGGGCGCGTCAAGACGCTCCATCCGGCCATACACGCCGGCATCCTGGCGCGGCGCGACGACGCCCAGCACGTGGCCGAGCTCGCGCAGCACGGGATCAAGCCGATCGACGTCATCGTCGTCAACCTCTATCCCTTCGCGCAGACCATCCGCCGCGCCGACGCCACCGAGGAGACGGCGATCGAGAGCATCGACGTCGGCGGGCCGACGCTCCTGCGCGCCGCGGCGAAGAACTACGCCCACGTGACGGTGCTGGTCGACCCGGCCGACTACGAGCCGGTGCTCGCCGCGCTCAAGGACGGCGGCGTCGACCTCAACGAGCGACCAAGCCTGGCGCCCAAGGCCTTCGAGCACACTGCGGCTTACGATAGCTACATCGCCTCGTTCCTGCGTCCGTCCGACGTGCTCTTCTCCGACGTGCTCACGCTGACGATGGAGAAGGTGCAGGACCTGCGCTACGGCGAGAACCCGCACCAGAAGGCCGCATTCTATCGCGAGCCGGTGCTCGGCGCCGGCGCCGACGGGCTGGCCGCGGCGCAGCAGCTCCACGGCATCCCGCTCTCATTCTGCAACACGCTCGACCTCGATGCTGCCTGGGCCTGCGTCAACGAGTTCTCCGCGCCGGCCGCGGCCATCGTCAAGCATACGAATCCCTGCGGGCTGGCCTGCGCGGGCGAGCTGGTCGGCGCGTACCGCAAGGCGCACGCCGGCGACCCGCTCTCGGCTTACGGCGGGGCCGTCGGGCTGAATCGTGCCGTCGACGAGGCCACCGCCCGCGAGATCGCCGAGACGTTCTACGAAGACGTCATCGCCCCCGGCTACTCGGAGGCGGCGCTGACCCTACTGCGGAAAAAGAAGAACCTGCGCATCTTGGCCCTGCCGCAGACCGAGGAGCAGATCAACCGTGGCTTCGCGCAGCGCTGCCGGCTCGACGTCAAGCGCGTCGCCGGCGGCTTCCTCGTGCAGACGTGTGACGAGCACCCGTTGGGCGAAGAGCCGCGGCGTGTCGTCAGCCAGCGCCAGCCCACGCTCGATGAGCTGACGGACCTGGTCTTCGCCTGGAAGGCGGTCAAGCACGTGCGCTCGAACGCTATCGTCATCGCCCGCGGCCTGGCGGTGGTCGGGGTCGGCGCCGGGCAGATGAGCCGCGTCGACGCGGTCGAGCTGGCGGTGCGCAAGGCCGGCGACCGCGCCGTCGGCGGCGTGCTGGCCTCGGACGCCTTCTTCCCCAAGCCCGACGGCGTCGAGGCCGCGGTGAAGGCCGGCATCACGGCCGTCATCCAGCCGGGTGGGTCTATCCGCGACGACGAGATCCTGCGAGCGGTCAACAAGCACCACCTGGCGATGATCTTCACCGGCCACCGCCACTTCAAGCACTAGGAACGACACGCGTGCGAGCCGTCGTCCAGCGCGTGAGCCACGCCGCCGTCGAGATCGACGGCGCTGAGGTGGCGCGCATCGGCGCGGGCCTGCTGGTGCTGCTTGGCGTCGCACCATCCGACAGCGAAGAGCAGGCCCGCAAGCTGGCCGAGAAGCTGGTCAACCTGCGCATCTTCGAGGACGACCAGGGCAAGACGAACCTGGGGGCGCTCGACGTCGGCGCCGAGGTGCTGGTCGTCTCGCAGTTCACGCTCTACGCTGACACGAGCCGCGGCCGGCGGCCGAGCTTCATCTACGCCGCAGGGCCTGACGTGGCCGCGCCGCTGGTGCAGCGCTGCGCCGACCTGGTGGCCGAGCGCGGCCTGCGCGTGCAGACCGGGCGCTTCGGCGCCTCCATGCGCGTGCACCTGTGCAACGAGGGGCCGTTTACGCTGATGTTGGATATGGACTGATCTACGATCGGACCACCCCGCGACTTTGCGGTGAGCACCTGTTCGGCCCGGCTGGGGCGAGGCAAGCGCATACCATTCCTCGGCGATTACTCGTGCATTCCTTCACCCCAGCCCTCGTCCCGACCTCTGCGCCTGACGGGGACTGCCACGAATGCGATGGTCGCACCAGCGCGTTGGTCTGCGCTCGCCGGGAACCTGGCCCCGCCGCCGCGGCCGACCTAAGGACCAGATATGTCGGGCAGCGCTTGCCGCGCGCCTACTTGGTCTCCGGCGGCTTCAGATGGTCGGGCAGCTTCGTCCCGATCTCGCGGAAGTAGCGGTACGTGCCGGCGTGCAGCGGGATAGTCGAGAGCGTCGCGGTCATCTCGGCAAAGTCGGCGCTCTTCACCGCCGGGTAGGCGGCCGCCTGGATGCCCTCAGCACCAGGCTTGGTGTCCTCCACGGCAGCTTTGGCGAAGGCGTAGGCCAGGTCCTCGGGCAGACGGGCGAGCGCGAACATCCCCGTGCCCTCGGCCCAGGTCGGCAGCGACTTCTCGTTCCACGACGCCTTGTACGTCCCGGGCGGGATGTCCACCGTGCCGAGGAAGGGGTATTTCGCCTGCACCTTCTGCACCTGCTCGGGCGTCCAACTCAGGATGCGGATGCGCGTGCTCGTCATAATGTCCATAATCAGGGCGTCGGGGTTCTTGACGGCGCTGGCCTTGCCCATCCCGACGATGCGCCGGTCCTTGACGGCCGCCTGGGCGTCGGGCATCCCGCCGACGTACCACTTCGGCTCGATGCCCAGCGTCGGGAAGACGAACGTGCGGGCCAGCAGCTCGGTGCCGGTGCCCTTGCCGCCGGGGCTGAAGTCCTTGCCCTGGAGCTGCTCCGCGCTGGTGATGCCGCTGTCCTCGCGCACGAACCAGAGCTGCGCGAGCGGGTCGAAGAGCCACAATAGGCGGGCATCCTTGAGCGGGTCGTCCTTGAAGCCGGGGTCGAGGCCGGCGTAGACCGCGAACAGCGCCGCGGTGGTCGTGATGGCGAAGTCGAAGCTGCCCTCACGCAGGCGCTTGCCGTTGAGCGGCGCTCCGGCGCCCTCGGAGACGGTGACGTTCAGATTCGGGATCCTGGCTTGCAAGAGCTTGGCCAGCGCGACCGTGTAGATATAGAAGCCAGAGGTCGATGGCGGCGTGCCCATCGTGACCCGCCTAAGGCCGCTCACCGCCGGCTTGGCCGGCGCGGCCGGCTGAGCAGCCGGCGCAGCCTTGGCGGCCTCTTGCGCCGCCGCGGGCTTCGCGGGCTGGGCCGGCGCGGCGGGCTTGGCCTCCGCGGCCGGCTTCGGGATCGCGGCTGCTGGCTGTGGCGCGCTCTGCGGCGCCGGCGCAGGAGCCGGCGCCGCCCCGGCGCAGCCGACGAGCAAAGCGGCAAGTGCGAGCATGGCGACGAGTCGCATGGCTTCTCCTTCTTCGCGATACCCGCGCGGTGACGCGGCGGGCACACTCGAGCGGACAGCGTACCGAGGCTTCCGAAAGGCCCCCAACGAGCACGTGCTGTAGGGTCGCTACGTGTCGCGCCGTCTGACTACGGACCGCCGAACCGCGGCCTGGCCGCGGCTATGCTACGGCTCGCCAAGTGGTGCGTCAACTCAGCCCAGCAGCCCGTCGCGCTGATCCTGAGCGGCAAGGGCCGGGTCGCGCTGCGCGGCCGGGCCGTAACCGCCGCCCCCCGACGTGCGCAGCGTCAGCACGTCGCCCGGCTGGAGGCGCGTGCGGCCCTTGGCCTGGATCGGCCCGCCGTTCAGGGCCACGTGCGCCGTGGTGCCCGGCTCGCCGCCGAGGATGCCGGCTGGCGCGAAGTGCAGCCGCTCGGTATGCAGCGCGGCTGTCGCCGGGCAGTCGGCCAGCAGCCTGATGGTGATCTGCTGGCCGAGGCCACCGCGGCGCGTGCCAGCGCCGCCCGAGCCCGGGACCAGCCGTCGCTCGAGGAACACGAGCGGCGCCTGGTTCTCCAGCACCTCGATCGACGCGCCGCCGGCGTTGGTTGGGAAGGCGGTGGCGTGCGTGCCGTCGCGGTCGGGCCGCGCGCCGAGGCCACCGGAGGTGAAGACGATCACCGAGAAGCGCTGGCCCTCGCGGTCAGCGCCGCTGAGCACGGCGCGGATGGCCGGCGCGCCGGCCTCAGCGGTCACCTGCCGTGGCAGGACCGGCGCCAGTGCGCCGTACAGCGCCGCCGACAGATAGTGCGCCGTCAGGCCGCGCGCGTTGACCGCCGCCGGATAGCGCGGGTTGACGATGGTGCCCTCCGGGGCGATGACCTCGATGGGTCGGAAGCTGCCCTCGTTGTTCGGCGTCGTCGGGTCGAGCGCGCACTTTAGCGGATAGGCCGTGTAGGCATACGTGTAGTTGTAGACGCTGTTGATGCCCTTGTCGACCTGTGGCGACGTGCCGCTGTAGTCGACCGTGAGCTGGTCGCCGGCCACGCGAACAGCGCAGGCGATGCGTAGCGGCTCGGTCAGGCCGTCGGTCATCAGGACGTGGTGGTACTCGCCGTCGGGGATGGCGGCGATGGCCCGGCGCATGGCCTGCTCGGCGCGCGCCTGGATGGCCTCGCCCAGCGGCGCTAGCTCGGCGAGCTGCTGCTCGTCGAGGAACTCGACCAGCTTGTGCGCGCAGACCTGCCCGGCGGCGAGCTGGGCGTGCAGGTCGCCGATGGCCTGCTCCGGCACGCGCGAGTTGGCGCGGATAAGGTGGAGCAGCAGCTCGTTCGAGCGGCCCTCCTCGACAAGCTTCGTCGGCGGGATGCGGAAGCCCTCCTCGAAGACCTCGCTGGCGTCGGGCGACCAGCCGGTGCCGCCGACGTCGGGCGAGTGGGCGATGGAGCCGGCGAAGCCGACGAGGCGGCCGCGGTGGAACACCGGCGTGACCATCGAGTAGTCGGGCAGGTGGCCGGTGCCGATCCACGGGTCGTTGGTGACCACCACGTCGCCCGGCCGCCAGCTCTCCAGCGGGAAGATCTTGAGAAACGCCTTCACCGTGCGCGGCATGGTGCCGATGAACGAGGGCACGCTGATGGAGGACTGCGCGACGAGTCGACCCTGGGGATCGAGCAGGACGCAGGCAAAGTCGTTCGACTCGCGCACGATCGCCGAGAAGGCCGTGCGCACGAGCGCTGCGGCCGCCTCGTCAACGATGGCGACGAGACGGTTCCAAAGGATCTCGAGGACGATGGGGTCGAACGAGGACGCCGGGCGAGCGACAGGTGCTTGCGTCATAGGACGACCTCGACGATCAAGTTCAGGTAGTCGTCGACGACGGCCCGGCCGCCCGGCCCGATCAGCAGCGTCGACTCGCGTTCCTCGACTACGGCCGGGCCGCTCAGGTGGTCGCCAGGGCGTAGGGCGTAGCGGTCGTACACCGGCGTGCGAAGGTAGTCTTTCGCTGCGCCAAAGTACACCGCTCGCTCGCCCTTCCGCGCGTCCCCGCGTCCCCCGGTCCCCGTGTCTCCCGGTCTCCGCGTCTCCGCGTCCCCGCGTCTCTGCGTCCCTGCGTCTCCACGTCCCTCTGTCCCCGCATCCCCGCCGGTGAAGGTGACGTCGACCCGCGGTGGCGGCGTCGCGCCGTGCAGCCGCCAGTTGAGGGCCTCGACGGGCACGTCGGTCAAGTGGCGGTCGTAGAGCTGGCGATAGGTCTCGGCGAAGGTCTCTTCTAGCGCCGTGCGGCTCTGCGCGCTCAGCCGGCCGCCCAGTACGGGCACGATGACCTCGTGGCCCTGGCCGACGTAGCGCAGGTCGGCCGTGCGCCTCAGCACGATCTCCTCGCGCCGCGCCCCGGCGCGGAGCAGCAGGTCGCTGGCGCGCTTCTCCATGTCGTCATAGAGCCGGTCCACGTGCGCCCAGTCGAGGCGATCGAGCCGGCCGACGTAGGCTTGGGCGAGGTTCACGGCCAGCGGCGCGGCGAGCAGCCCCAGGGCCGAGAGCGCGCCGGCGCGCAGCGGCGCGACGACGCGGCGCAGCTTGAGCAGGCGCGCCAGCTCGTAGGCGTGCACCGGGCCAGCGCCGCCGAAGGCCATCAGGTCGTAGCGCCGCGGGTCGCGGCCGCGCTCGGCGATGTGGATGCGCGTCGCCGTGGCCATAGTGTCGTTGACGACATCGTGGATGCCCAGCGCCGCGGCCACCAGATCGACGCCCAGGGGGCGCGCAACGCGCTCGGCGATGGCGCGCTCGGCGGCAGCACGGTCGAGCCGCAGCTCGCCACCCAGGAAGAAGTCCGAGTCGAGGTAGCCGAGGACCAGGTCCGCGTCGGTCACGGTTGGCTCGCTGCCGCCGAGGCCGTAGCAGGCCGGGCCGGGGTTGGCCCCGGCGGAGTCGGGGCCAACCTTGAGCAGGCCGAGGTTGTCGACGCGGGCGATGCTGCCGCCGCCGGCGCCGATCTCGATCATCTCGATCACCGGGACCTTGAGCGGCAGGCCCGAGCCCTTTTTGAAGCGCCGGACGCGCGCGACCTCGACGGTGTTGGCGCCGTCGGGCTTGCCGTCGTTGATCAGGCAGATTTTGGCCGTCGTCCCGCCCATGTCGAACGCGATGACGTTGCGCACGCCGGTGAGGTCGCCGTAGTAGCCGCCGACGAGCGCGCCGGCGGCGGGTCCGGACTCGGTGAGCCGGATCGGGAGCTCGCGGGCGGCCGCCGCGGTCGTGATCCCGCCCGACGAC
>JACQUS010000238.1 GCA_016210125.1 Chloroflexota bacterium
ACGTGGATGCGGCGATGCGCCAGCTCGGCTTCCCGATGGGGCCGCTGGCCATGCTCGACCTCGTGGGCATCGACCTGCACGTGACCAACTGCGAGATGCTGAACGCCGAGCTGGGCACCACGCGCTTCCAGCCGAACCCGCTCCTGCGCCAGATGGTGCGCGCCGGCCTGCTGGGGCGCAAGGCCGGCCGCGGCTTCTATGACCACCGTGAGCGGCTGTCGCGGCCCGCGCGGTAGGTTTGCTCAGTACTCGTCGATCAATTCGCGTCGGTCAATACGCGTCGAAGTGCCGCTGCACTTCCTCGGGGTCGGAGGTGATCGTCAGCGCGAGCATGGCCAGCACGCGTGCCTTCTGCGGATTCAGGCTGTCCGCGGCGACGAAGCCCTGCTCGCGCAGGCGCGTGCGGCGCAGCACCCGGCCGCTGCCGGCGCGGCAGCTTTGTACGACGAGAACGCCGCGCCGTCGCGCCTCCACCAGGGCCGGCCGCTCGCCGGGCGCGGTCTCGCCCGGCGCGTACCCGGCGCTGACGATGCCGCGAGCGCCGGCGGCGATCAGCGCGTCGATGGCCACTGGCCCAGCGCCGGGATACGAGTAGACGATGTCGACCTGTGGCAGGTCGCGCCGGCCGCGCACGTCGAAGGCCGTGTCCGGCGCGTGGCGTTGCAGCGGGCGGCGATAGAGCGCCACGCTGCCGTCGGGGTCGACGAAGCCCAGCACGCCGACGTCCGGGCTGCGGAATGTCTGGAGGCGGTGGGTCGAGGACTTGGTGACCTCGCGCGCCGCCTGGATCTCGTCGTTCAGCAGGACGAGCACGCCGAGGCCACGCGCGCTCGGCGCTGCGGCGACGCGCACGGCGTTGACCAGGTTCAGGTGCGCGTCCGCGCTGAGGCCGGTCGGCGGGCGCTGCGCGCCGACGAGCACCACCGGCAGATCGACCTTCAGCGTCAGGTTGAGGAAGTAGGCCGTCTCCTCCAGCGTGGCCGTGCCGTGGGTCACGACGATGCCGTCGAGCGGGCGCTGCTCGGCGGCCACGCGGTGCACGGCCTCATTCAGGTCGAGCCAATCCTGTGGCACGATCGATGAGCTGCCGATGGCGCGGAAGCGCACCGGGATGAGCTCGGCGGCGCTGCCCGCCTCCGGCACGCGTGCCAGCAGCTCGTCCACCTCCAGGCGGCTGCCGTGCTCGTGGTACTCAGCCAGGTCCAGCGCGCTGCGGCCCACGGTCGAGATCGATCCGCCCGTGCCGATGATGGCGACGCGGGGTCGTGCTCTGCTCATGGATTCCTGCCTCCTTGTCATCCCTGCCGATGCTCGCGCGCGCTGCCGGGGACGAGGCGCGGGGGCGGGTAGCCCAGCGCCGCCAGGTAGGCCGCAAGCTGGCGGCCCACGGCCGGCAGGGAAAAGGCCCGCGCCCGTGCACGCCCGCGGGCCGCCAGCGCGGCGCGCAGCGGGCCGGGTCGGACGAGCAGGTCCAGCAGCTCCGCCAGCGCCGCGTAGCAGGCGCGCCGGACGAGCACGCCGGCGCCGTCGAGCGTCTCGGGGACGGCCGCGGCAGCGCGCGCGAGCACCGGCAGGCCGAAGGAAAGGGCCTCTACGAGTGGCACGCCGAAGCCCTCGTGCTCGCTCATCGAGACGTAGGCGTGCGCCAGCCTATAGTACGTGGCGAGCTCAGCGCGGCTTACCTGCCCGACGAACTCGACGTGCGGGTCGAGCCCTAGGCGTTCGACGAGCCGCTCGAGCCAGAAGAGATAGTCTCCGGCGATGAGCTTCGGCCCGACGAAGAGCAGGCGCGAGCGCGGGTTGACGCTGCGATGGTAGTGGTAGAAGAGCTTGATCGTGTCTTCGGGCCGCTTGTTCGGCACCACGCGGCCGACGCTGAGAACGTTGACGTAGCCGTCGGCGTAGCGCCGCCGGACGCGCTCGTCGGCGCGGCGATGCAGCGCGGCCAGGTCGACGGCCACCGGCAAGACGCCGGTCCTGGAGAAGCCGGCCGCCTTGAGCTCGGCCGCGCTGAAGCCCGATTTCCCGAGCGCCAGCGCCGCGCGCTCGCGGAAGGTCGGCAGGCTGTCGCGCCCCAGCCGCGTGTCCTGCTCGGCCTGAGGGTGCAGCCCGGCGAAGTACTCCGGCGGCGTAACGTTGTGGTAGACAAGCACGAGCGGCGCGCGCACCTGGTCGCGGGCGAACTGCGCCAGGTCCGACCAGACCGAGTAGTGCAGCAGGGCCACCTCGCCCGTCTCGGGCGCGTAGGCATCGAAGCGCTGCGTGCGGCTGCGGTACTGGTCGCCCACGCGCTGGACGAAGAGCCGCGTGCGGTAGCCGAAACCGCGCAGCAGGCGGTCGAGGTTCAGGCAGTCGTTCGACACCGCGTCGCCGTACACCAGGTCGGAGACGAACTGGCTGACGAGCGGCGGACGCCGCGCCGCCACCACCGGCCCGCCCGTCACTCCGCCTCGACGCGCATCGGGCGCGGGACGGCCAGCAGCTTGGCCGAGGCGCGCAGTCGCTCGATGACGCGCTGCGCGTGCGACTCGCGCGTCGGGTGCGTGACGATGACGATCTCGGCCGGCCGGCCGTCCGTCGTGGCGATCCGCTGGACGATCGAAGCGACGCTGACCTCGGCGTCGGCCAGCGTTTGGGCGACGAAGGCCAGCACGCCCGGCTCATCGACGGCCATAAGGCGCAAGTAGTAGGCCGACTCCACGTCGGCCATCGCCAGACGCCGGCGGCTGGGGTCGATGAGCAGCCGCGGCGTGTGCTCGGCGTAGCGCCGCAGTACGTCCTGGGCGATGTCGATGATGTCGGCCAGCAGCGCCGAGGCCGTCGGCCGCGCGCCCGCGCCGCGCCCGTAGAACACGACCTTGCCGGTCAGGTCGCCTTCGACCTCGACGGCGTTGAACGCGCCTTCGACGCGCGCCAGCAGGGCCTCGCGTGGCACCAGCGTCGGGTGCACGCGCAGCTCGACGGCGTTGCCCTGCCGCCGACCGATGGCCAGCAGCTTGATGGCGTAGCCCATGGCCCGCGCGTAGGCGAAGTCGGCCGGGGTCAGCTCGGTGATGCCCTCGCGGTAGATGTCCTCCGGTGCAGCGCGGATCTGGAAGGCGAGCGCCGCCAGGATCGCCAGCTTGTAGGCCGCGTCCGTGCCGTCGACGTCGTTGCGCGGGTCGGGCTCGGCGTAGCCCAGCTCCTGGGCCTCACGCAGCGCGGCGTCGAACGGCAGGCCGGCGGTGTCCATGCGCGTGAGGATGTAGTTGGTGGTGCCGTTGATGATGGCACGGATCTGGCGGATATCGTTGGCCACCAGGTCCTGCTTGAAGGCGGCGATGAGCGGGATACCGCCGCCGACGCTGGCCTCGTAGTGTACGTCGCCGTTGTACCGTCGCGCCAGGTCGAGGATGTCAGGCCCGTGCTTGGCGATGACCTCTTTGTTCGGCGTGACGATGTGCTTGCGGTTGCGGATGGCCCGCTGGATGTAGGTGTAGGCTGGCTCCTCGCCGCCGAGCGCCTCGACGACGATGTGGATATCCGGGTCGTCGAGGATGTCTTCCGGCCGCGTTGTCAGCATGCTCGGCGGCAGGTCCACGAGCCGTGGCTTATCGAGGTCGCGGACCAGCACCTTCGCCAGCGAGATCGGGCAGCCGATCTGCTCGGCGATGGTCTCGTTCTTGCGCAGAAAGACCTCGGCGAGCCCGGCTCCAACGGTGCCGAGCCCGAGGAGGCCAACTTTGAAGTGCACGCATGCCCTCGCTTTCCTCGGCCATTGTAAGAATCGCGCCGCCTGGCCGTCAAGAAAGCGAGGGGAGCGGTGCTAGACCGCGCGGTTACCAGCGGCCTCGTTTGCCGGCGCGACTGCGCGTCGAAGCACCGGGCGCGCACTGCCGTGCAGGTCGGTCACCGGCTCGTTGCGGTGCACCTCGCCGCCGCGCATCTTGAGGTTAAAGCCGCACTGCGGGTTGGTACACACCCAGGCCTTGTAGTGGATGGCTGCCCCCTGCGCCCCAAAGTCCGACAACGGCACGAGCACCCCGGCGCTGCATTCGCGACATATCGGAAAGCCTCCGTCCACCGGCACTCCTCCCCAAACGGCTCGCCGCAGCGCCGCCCCGGACGGCTCTGCGCCATGCACTATGAACACGTGACGGTGTGGCACATGCGGTTCATCGAGTCTTCTGCGACAATGATACGATAGCTGGGACCGGCGCCGATGCCGCTGCCGGAGCGTGGGCGGGTGAGGAGATTGTGAGCACATCGAACGCGGACTTTCCGACGGTCGCAGGTAGCGAGAACTTCGAGATCTGGGATGACGTCGCCGGCGAGAGCTTCGTGATGGCCTTCAACCTGAACGGCGTGACCATCGCCGTGGGGCACGAGGAGTTCGCCGAGCTGGCGCGGGTCGTCGCGCAGGCGGCGGCGTACGACCAGAAGCGGCGCGCCGGCTAGTGTCCTCCCGGCCCTGCCGGGTCGACCACGGCGCGTGAGAATCGTGCATCGCGCTCGGAGGGAGGCGTCGCCTTGGTGCGAACGGGGGCATCCAAAGGGGGCTTCGCCCCCTTTGGGGGATCCGCCCGGGGTGGGGCGGAGCCGCCCGCCGGGCCCGTGTTCAAGAGAGCACGGTGACGGAGGCGACGGTGAAGTTCGGCGTGTTTCTCCTGCTCTCACAGGCGCCCACCAGCGGCAGCGTGGCCGACCTCTACCGTGAGGCGCTGGAGCAGTGCGTCTACGCGGAGGAGCTGGGCTTCGACGCCATCTGGCTGGCCGAGCATCACTTCTCGCGCTACGGGACGATCCCTTCGCCGCTGCTCTTCGCCGCGGCCGTCGCGCAGCGCACGTCCCGCGTGCGGCTGGGCACGGCGGTGACGATCCTGCCCTTTGCCCACCCATTGCGCATCGCCGAGGAGGCGGCGATGGTCGACGTGCTGAGCGGCGGCCGGCTCGACTTCGGCGTCGGCCGTGGCTATCAGCCAGCCGAGTTCGCCGGCCTCGGCGTACCCATGGCCGAGGCGCGGGCGCGTTTCGACGAGGCGCTGGCGATCATCCGCGCTGCCTGGACGCAGGAGCGCGTCGGCTTCCGTGGCCAGTTCTGGCAGCTCGACGACGTCGAGGTGCTGCCGAAGCCGCTCCAGCGGCCGCATCCGCCGATCTGTGTGGCCGCCGTCAGCCCGGAGACCTTCGCCCGCCTCGGGCGCATGGGCTATCCGTTCCTCTCGTCGCCCAACTTCACGCCCATCCAGTACGTCAAGGAGCAGTACGCCAGCTACCGCCAGGAGTACCTGGCGGCCGGGCACCCGCCGGCGCCGCGCGAGCAGCCGCTGCTCCAGCAGGTCTATGTCGCCCCAACGGCCGAGCGCGCGCGCCAGGAGCCGGAGCCTTACGCGATGTGGTATTTCCGCACGCTGGCCGAGGTAGCGGCGTCGCCCGGCCAGGCGCCGGCCGACTATCGCTTCTACGGCAAGATCGCCGACCGCCTGCGCTCGGTCGGCTACGACGAGATCTACGAGCACGGCGCGACGTTCGGCACGCCGGAGCGCTGCGTCGAGCGCATCCAGATGTACCAGCAGGAGATCGGCCTCAACTACTTCCTCTGCTGGATGAGCTTTGGCGGCCTGCCGCACGAGCAGGTGCGCGCGGCGATGCGCCTGTTCGCCGAGAAGGTGATGCCGGCGTTCCGCTGAGCATCCACTAGTAGGAGGGCTTCCATGCTTCGCACCGTCAGATGTCCACTGGGGTATCCTACGGCGAGCAGCTTGTGTACGACATCGAACGACTGAAGCGGCACTTTCCGGCTGTGCCGGTCAAAGTCCTGCTGATCGACGCTGATGAATGATTCCACCACTGCTCTGGCCCCGACACGGGAGCAAGTGACTGACGAGGAATCGTGGAGTGGCCGAGCGCAGTTGGCGCTGATGCCGAGCGCGAGCCTCAGCGTCGGTGTAGGGGCGCACGGCCGTGTGCCCCTACGAGGTGCGTCCGGCTGACGGGGGTGTGAGATGGGCGGGAGAATCTACCTCATCCAGGGTGAAAGCCAGCTCGTTCCCATGGTCGAACAGGAGTACGACGCGGAGGATCGCCTGCAAGAGCTGCTAGCCAGCTATCCCGATCTCCTGGCCGGTGACCAAATGGACAGCACCGCGCCCCGGCGGTGGCTGCTCGTCTCACGCGAGATGGGTCTGGCGTCCGAGGAAGATGCGGCTGATCGCTGGTCCGTGGACCACTTGTTTCTTGACCAGGATGGGATTCCGACGCTGGTGGAGGTCAAGCGCAGCACTGATACCCGCCTCCGCCGCGAGGTCGTAGGCCAGATGCTCGACTATGCTGCCAACGCGGTGGTGTACTGGCCGGTTGAGACGATCCGTGCGGAATTTGAGGCCAACCGCGGGAGGGAAGGCGTCGGTGCCCACGACACGCTGGCAGAGTTCCTTGGGCCTGAGGGCGACGCCGAGCAGTATTGGCAGAAGGTGAAAACGAACCTGCAAGCTGGCAACGTGCGCATGGTCTTCGTGGCTGACGCTATCCCTCCCGAGCTCCAACGAATCGTCGAGTTTCTCAGTCGGCAGATGAACCCGGCCCAGGTGCTCGCCGTTGAGGTCAAGCAGTTTGTGGGGCAAGGGCTTAAGACACTCGTTCCCCGAGTGGTTGGGCAGCCGACGAAACCGCCTCCACCTCCAAAGAAGGGATGGGACGAGAAATCCTTCTTCGAAGCATTGCAGAGGAGACCGGACACCGATCAGGCTCGCATTGCTAGGAGGATATACGATTGGGTTGCGGACCGAGGCCTTCCGATGCAATGGAGCAAAGGTCAGAATGGTGCGTTCTATGTCGTTGTGGACCACAGGAATAAGGAGTTCCGTCCAGTTGCAGTGCGGACTGGCTACACAAATGCATACGTAGAGATTGAGCTTGGCTCGCTAAAAAATGCACCGCCATTTCAGGACGAGTCAAGACGTGTGGAATTCCTGGGTCGCTTGAACGTGATCCCGAATGTCTCTATGCCTCAGGATGCCATTAACGGGTACCCAAGTATTCGCTTATCCGCACTGAAGAATCAGGCTGTTCTCGAGAAATTTCTCGAAGTGCTCGACTGGGCGATCGCGGAGATCAAGACATCGTGACATCAGCAGTTGGGCTATCGTCAGAAGTTGTGGAAAATCGCTGAGTAGCGACGGCTCGTCTGGTCGGCAGATCAGGGTCGATCCGTCGAAAAAGAAGCGTATCCTTCCAGGTGCTCAACCAACCGCCTCCGTGAGGGGCCGGAAAGGAAGGATACGCTATGGGGACAGGATATCACGCGACGACCATCGGCGAACCGAGCGCACAGTTGGCCGCAGGCGCTGATGAGCCGGTGCGGATGGCGCTCGACGAGCTGGTGCGCTGGGGGGCACAGGAGATGCTCCGCCGGGCACTGGAGGAAGAGGTCGAGACCTTCTTGCAGCGGGAGCGCTACGCACGCGGTGGGGAGTTCCGGGGCTACCGCAACGGGCATGCGCCCGAACGGGTGATCGGCACCGGGCTGGGCAGCGTGAGCGTACGTACGCCGCGCGTCCGGGACGTGCCCGTGGACGTGGCGCCGGAGGGCTTCCGGTCAGCGATCGTGCCGCGCTACCAGCGCCGGACGGCCGCGACGCAGGAGCTGTTCGCGCGGCTGTATCTGGAGGGCCTGAGCAGTGGGGATTTCGAGCCGGTGTTCCGGGCGCTGCTGGGCGAGGACGCGCCGCTCTCCAGCAGCACGATGCTCCGGCTCAAGGACGAGTGGGCGACGGAGTACGCGGCGTGGCGGCAGCGGTCGCTCGCTGGCCAGCGCTACGCCTACGTGTGGCTGGACGGCATCTACGTCGGCTGCGGGCAGGAGCAGGACAAGACGGTGCTGCTGTGCGTGCTGGGGGTCCGGGAGGATGGGCAGAAGGAGGTGCTGGCGCTGGAGCCGGGCTACCGGGAGAGCACGGAGTCCTGGGCGGACGTGTTC
>JACQUS010000012.1 GCA_016210125.1 Chloroflexota bacterium
AGCCGAGCCCAGCGCCGAAGATGAAACGCCCGCCGGTGATGACGTCGAGTGTGGCCGCCATCTCGGCCACCTCCACCGGCGGCAGCAGCGCCGTGAGCAAGATCGTCATCCCCAACCGCATTTCGCCGGACTCGGCGGCGATGCGCGCCAGCAGCGGCACGGATTGGAGCTCCTGGAACGGCGACGACAGGAAGTGCTGGCCGAGCACGATGGTGTCGAAGCCGACGTCACGGGCCAGGCGCACCTGCTCCAAGTGGCCCAGAAAGCGCTCGCGTGCCGACTCTCGCTGCGGGTATTGTTTCGAGAGCAGCAGGGCAAAGCGCAGCATGCGTTCCCTCCTCGGCGCGGGCGTGCGCCTATGGTAGGCTGTGCCCGACGGGGCGTCAACTGCGACCGACGTTCGAGGGCTGTAGGGGCGAGGCGTGCCTCGCCCCTGCCACGTGCCAGGAGGTATCCCAGCTCCCATGAAGTTCGAGTGCTTTCACCTCGGCCAGCGCTTCACCACCGGTTCACACACGGTCACGGCGGAGGAGATCCATAATTTCGCCGTGCTCTACGACCCGCAGCCCTTCCATCTCGACCGCGACTTCGCGCGCCGGACGTCCTTCGGCGACATCATTGCGCCGGGCGAGATGACGCTGTCGATCGCCTGGGGGCTCTTCGCGCGGACGAACGTTCTCGGCGAGGACTCGCGTGGCGGCATCGGCCTGGACGAGGTGCGCTGGACCGCGCCGGTCTACCCCGGCGACACGCTGACCTGCGAGGTGAGCATCTCGGCGCTGCGGCGGACGTCGAAGGGCGACAAGGGCGTGCTGACCCTCGACTTCGACCTAAGGAACCAGCACGGCCAGACGGTGCTCAGGTTCAAGAGCCTGAGCATGGCGGTGACGGAGCAAGGCGCCATCCGCGACTAGCTCGTCGCCTCGCTCAGCGCGTAGACGTCGTCGATCACCAGGTCGTAGCTGATGCTGCGCCCCTCGGCGGCCGCGCGCTCGGCGATCTTGGCGCGGTGATACTCGCGGACCTCGGCGTCGAAGGGCACGTTGCCGCAGTCGAGGTAGCGGCCAGCGCCCTGGCGGTCGCGCGCCGGCAGGACCTTTCCGGCATTGAACCGGCTGGGCGAGAAAGGCATGTCGAGCACGCCGGCCTCGAAGGCGCGCGTGATGCCCTGCCAGAGCTGCCCATCGCCCAGCTCCAGCGTGCGCTCGACGATGGTGCGCGTCTCGCGCCGGATCATCTCCATCTCCAGCTCCAGGTCGGCGTCCACCGGCAGGCGCTGGTTGCGCAGCAGGCGCAGCGTCTGGCCGGTGGCCTTGAGGCCCTGCACGTTGGCTTCGGCGGTCGGGATGCCCCAGGCCTCGTGGGGCGTCTTGGTGTGGATCATGTTCGCGCCGCCCAGCGCCGCGGCCGCGGAGCCCAGGCAGATGACGCCGAACGCCTTGGCCTCGTCCTCCGGGAACGCGCCCATCCACTGATGCAGCGAGCAGGTGATCTGCACAGCGCCGAAGCCGAGTCGCGTCGCGTACTCCTGCATCAGGTCGGGCAGCACGAGCAGCGCGGCGACGTCCTGGAGCAGCGCGCCGTATTGCCCATAGCCCACGTTGACGTGGCGCACGCCCTGCTCGAGGGCCAGCAGCGCGTCGAAGATGGTCAGTGCGTGCTGCATAGACGGCAGGGTCACGGAGCTGGACGGCACGTAGTGCTCACGGACGATCGGCGCGCCGTGCGCGGTATAGTAGGCGCAGAGGCGGTTGACGTACTGCCAGCATGCGATCAGCTCGGCCACTGGCGTGTCCTTGCTGTAGCCCATATCGGCGAGCGGGCCGTGCGTCTGCCCGCTGCAGCCAGCGGCGAGCAGCACCTCGGTCGTCAGCCGCACGTCCGGCGCCGCGGTGCGAATGCACAGCGGCCGGTCGACCGCGGCGACGATCTGGCGGCAGGCGCGCGGGCCGTAGTTGACCACCGGCAGCCCGTTGAGCAGCGAGCGGCCCTCCCGCCGGCTCTCGGCCAGCGCCCGCTCGGCGTCGGCGTACTTCAGGTTGCGCGTGTAGCTATCGACCGTCGTCGGCAGGATGTCGGCCCCGCCCTCGTCCTGGAGCGCCAGCATGAGCCGGACATGCTCTTCGAGGACGGCGACGCCGGCGCGCGGCTGCTTGAGCACGCGACCCTCGGCCTTCGCCTGGGCCAGGACGACGCTCTCGCGCTGGTGCGGCGGCAGCGTCTTCTGGAAAGCGACGGCTTCGCCCAGGTCGACGTCGGCCCCGGTGGGCCAGGCCGCCAGGACCGCCCGACGGGCGCGCAGGAAGTCGTCCTCGTCCCACTGGCCGTTCCACGGGCGCATGTCGTGCCTCCTCGTACCTCTGCCTACCACTTCGTCACGTGCTCATTTTCGTCACGTGCTCATTGAAGTGACCCCACCCCGAAGTGGCCCCACCCCGCCCCATGAAGCGTTTCCAGAGGGGGCCTTGCCCCCTCTGGACTCCCCTTCGTTCCGCCCGAAAGCACAGGCGTTCAACGAGCGGCGGCCTCTGCGTCGCCGTCGCCCACCAGGCCCAAGTCGCGCCGCAGGTCGCGGATGGCCTCCTGCGGACGCGTCTTCGGCGGATAGACACGGTCGAAGCCCAGCGCCTTGAAGCGCTGCTCCACGCCGGCCCAGTCCTGCTTGCCCACCATCAGGTTGCCGCCGATGTAGAGCAGGATGCCCTCCAGGCCGGCTTCCTCGCAGCGCTCCCGGAAGCCGCGGGCGTCGATCTCGCCGTGGCCGTGCAGCGAGGAGACGAAAATGGCTTTGGCATCGGTCTCGATGGCGGCGCGAATGAAGTCCTCGGGCGTGTTGAAGATGCCGAGGCTGACGACGTTGAAGCCGGCCTCGCGAAGGGCGTAGCTCAAGATCGTGTTGCCGATGATGTGGATGTCCGGCCCCAGCACGCCGGAGATCACCGTGATGGCCTTCTCCGTGCCTTCGTTCGCACTCATGTCGTTCCCTAGGTTGAAAATAGCCCTGGCGGGCTGCCCCATCCCGCCCCAAGAAAGATTCCCAAAGGCGGCGAAGCCCCCTTTGGATTCCCCGTTTTCGTGGCACGCCGGTGCCCCACAGACACATCCGGAAGAGACATCCGGAGCTTGCGTGCTGCTCGCGCGCTCAGCGACCGCATCGATGCCTAGCCTCCGGCCCGCCCGGAGGGATGACCCTTCGCACCCCTTCCGGTGCGCCGTGGCGCATCGGGCACCCCCGTCCCGGCGTCCCTGCGTCAGGGGCGGGGCCGGGCGTGGGGCTGGGCTAGCGGCCCTGAAATACCGGCTTGCGCTTCTCGAGGAAGGCGCGCGTGCCCTCCGCGAAGTCCGCGCTGCCGAAAATCCAGCCGAAGAGCGCGTGGCCGTCCACGCCCTCCAGGCTCGGGTTGGTGAGCACGATGTCGATGGACCGCTTGGCCGATTCGATCGAGAGCGGCGCGTTCTCGGCGATCTGCTGCGCCGCCTTATAGGTGTAAGTCTCCAGCTCGGCGGCCGGCAGCACGCGGTTCACCAGCCCCATGTCGTAGCACTCCTGGGCCGTGAAGGCCCGGCCGGTGAACAGGATCTCCTTGGCGAAGCCGGGGCCGACGAGCTGCGTCAGTCGCCGCGAGTAGCCGAGGCCGATGGCTAGGCCCAGCTTGGCTGCCGGGACACCCATCCTGGCCGTATCCGCGGCGAAGCGCAGGTCGCAGACCGCTGCGAGCTGGCAGCCGCCGCCCATCGCGAAGCCGAAGATCATGGCGATCGTCGGCTTGCGCATGTGCTCGACGGCCGCTGCGGCGCGCTCGCTGACCTCGTTGTAGTGCTTGGCCAGCTCCGGCGTCGAGCGCCGCTGCGTGAACTCGGAGATATCGGCGCCAGCAGCGAATGCCTGCTCGCCCGCGCCGCGGAAGACGACGGCGCGCACCGCCGGGTCGCCCTCGAGCTGCCCGATCACCTCGGGCATCTGCTGGAGCATCTCGTAGTTCATGGCGTTGCGCACGTGCGGCCGGTTTAGCACCACGGTCGCGACGTGGCCGTCCGTGCGGACGAGCAGAATGGGCTCGGTTGTCGTCGTCATCCCTTCCCTCGCTTGCGATTGCCGCGGACGTGTTGCGCAGCGGGCTCGGGCTCCGGACCAGCGGGGACGGACAGCGTCAGGCCCTCGAAGGCCGCCACGCACGAAGGGAACAGCGCCTGCGCGGCGCGCTCCATGCTGCGGACCTGGGCGTCGTCGTGCGCCGGGTCGTGGTGGAAGAGCACGAGGTGGCCCACGCCGGCGGCGCGGGCGATGCCGATGGCCATCTCCGGCGTGCTGTGGCCCCAGCCCTGCTTGGGGAACTGCGGGGCGCTGTACTCCGCCTCGGTGTACTGCGCGTCGTGGAGAAGCAGATCGGTCCCGCGGGCGAAGCCGATAAGTCGCTGGTCGCCGCCGTAGTAGCCCTCCGTGTCGGTGGCATAGACCAGACTGTGGCCCTGCCAGGTGACGCGATAGATCAGCGCGCCGTGGCGCGGGTGCGCGTACGTGCGCAGGACGTCGACGCGCACGTCGTCCGGCCCGCTGCGCACCGCCTCGCGGAACGCGTTGCGCACCACCGGCTCACCATTCGGCGGGATGACGATGACCTGCGTCTCGTTGACCGTGTGCATGAGCTTGAGCGCGTTCATCTCGTGGAGCTGCACCGGGAACGTCGGCGGGAGCATGGCGCTCGAGAGCGCGCCCTCCAGGTCCATCTGCAAGCTACCCGGGCCGAACATGTAGCACGTCGTGTCGCCCATGTATGCCGGCTTGAAGAACGGGAAGCCCTGGATGTGGTCGTGGTGCGTGTGCGTGTAGAAGATGCAGGCCACGATGGGCTTCCCGGTGGCCCGGCGCTCGCGGACCAGCTCGTCGCCCAGGCCGATGATGCCCGTGCCAGCGTCGAGGATGAGCACGTGCGGGCCGGCGCGCACCTCGACGCAGGCCGTGTTGCCGCCGATCTCCACGGTGCGCGGGCCAGGCGTGGGATGGCTGCCGCGGACACCCCAGAAGCGGACCCTCAGCATAGCCTCTGCACCCTGATACCGCACCCCCGCTCACTCGCCCACTCCGCATGCGGAGCGGGGGCTCGGGGTGAGGTCAGCCCCCGAACGGATGGCGCTGGACGACGGTCTGCGCGCGCTTCGCGCCGACGGAGACGATGTCCACCGGGCAATCGAGCGCGCGCTCGATGCGCTCGACGTAGTGCCGCGCGGCCTCGGGCAGATCGCTCGGGCGGCGCGCGCCGCTCGTCGGCGTCTGCCAGCCGGGTAGGTCCTCGTAAACCGGCTGGCAGCGCTCGTAGTGCCCGAGCGCCGCCGGGACGGTGTCGCACGGCTGGCCATCGCAGCGATAGCCGACGCATATGCGAAGCAGTGGCAGCGCATCGAGCACGTCGAGCCGCATCAGCGCAATGCTCGTGAAGCCGTTGATGCGCGCGGCGTAGCGCCCGACCACGGCGTCGAACCAGCCGCAGCGCCGCGGGCGGCCCGTCGTCGTGCCGTACTCCTTGCCGACGGCGCGCAAGTGCTCGCCCGTCTCGTCCAGCAGTTCGGTCGGCAGCGGCCCCGCGCCGACCCGCGTGCTGTAGGCCTTGAACACGCCGATGGCATCGGTGATGGCGCGCGGCGGGACGCCGCTGCCGATGCAGGCGCCGCCGACGGTCGGCGAGGAGGAGGTGACGTAGGGGTAGGTGCCGAAGTCGCTGTCGAGCAGGGTGCCTTGCGCGCCTTCGAGCAGCACGTTGCGTCCCTCGGCCAGCGCCCGGTGCACGAGCTGCGCCGTGTCGCTGACATACGGCGCCAGCCTCGTGCCCCAGGCCAGGCAGTCGTCGTAGAGCGTGTGAAAGTCGAAGGTCGGCGCGCCGTAAACGCGCTCCAGCAGGCGGTTCTTCTGCTCGACGACGAACGCCAGCTTGTCACGCAGCACCACGGCGTCGAGCAGGTCGGCAACGCGAACGCCGGCGCGCGCCGCCTTGTCGGCGTACGCCGGCCCGACGCCGCGGCAGGTCGTGCCGATGGAGCGCGCGCCGCGCGACTGCTCCTCCAGCTTGTCCAGCGCGATGTGGTAGGGCAGGACGACGTGCGCGCGGTCGCTGATGCGCAGGTTGCTGGTGTCGACGCCGCGCTTCTGGAGGTCGTGCAGCTCGCCGAGCAGGACGGTCGGGTCGACGACGACGCCGTTGCCGATGACACAGGTGACGCCCGGGGTCAGGATCCCGGACGGGATGAGGTGCAGGCGGAACTCGCCCAGGTCGTTGACGATCGTATGGCCGGCGTTGCTCCCGCCCTGGTAGCGGGCGACGACCTGCGCGCGGGAGGCGAGCAGGTCGACGACTTTGCCCTTACCCTCGTCGCCCCACTGCGCGCCGATGACGACCACGACGGCCATGCCGCGTCTTCCCTTCCGCAGGCAATGCGTGCGAACAAAAAAGCCAACCGATTATAGCACCTTACGCTTGCAGCCCCTCGGGGGTGGCCGAGTGGCCGCGCTTGGGGACGAGCACCTTGCGCCGGAAGGTCAGCACGGTCTCGCCGCGCTGGTTGTAGCCGCGCGTCTCGACGCGCACGACGCCGCGATCTGGCTTGCTCGTCTCCCACTTTTCGAGGACCGTCGTCTCGCCATAGACCGTGTCGCCGTGGAACGTCGGCGCGGTGTGCTTGACCTCCTCGAACTCGAGGTTGGCGATGGCCTTGCCGCTCACGTCGGCGACGGTCATGCCCACGACGATGGCGAAGACCAGCGGCCCCACGACGACGCGCTGGCCGAACTGCGTCCGCGCCGCGTAGTTGGCGTCGATATGCAGCGGGTGCTGGTTCATAGTCAGCAGGGTAAAGAGCGTGTCGTCGAACTCGGTGATCGTACGCCCGGGCCAGTGCTTGTAGACCGCGCCGATCTCGAAGTCCTCGTAGGCGCGCCCGAACTCCTCGCGCGACGGCATGGGCGGTCACCCTCCTGGGGTATGTCGGCAAAGCCGGGTTTGGCCGTGCCCGGTAGGGGCGAACCTCGTGTTCGCCCAGCGCATAGGAGGCGCCGATGCGGGGCGAAGACAAGCTTCGCCCCTACAGGAGCCGGCGCCGGGCGGTTTCCATACGCTCCCTAGTGCACCTCGACCTCTTGCGGCGCGTGCTCGGGCGCGCGGCCGGCCGCGCGCAGGCGGCGCAGGACGAAGTGCACAGCCAGCACGCCGAGCGTCACCACGGGAGGGAGCGTCGTCTCGTACGTGTGGTAGGCGCTCTCGCCGATCGCCTGGACCAGGAGGCTACCGACAAACGTGTCC
>JACQUS010000247.1 GCA_016210125.1 Chloroflexota bacterium
GGCGTCGACCGCAGCGAGGCCCTCGGGCCAACGCTACTCGGCCAGACCGTGCCGCGGCGTCCGAGGCTGCGGCCCCAGCAGCGTGCCGGCCGCGCCCCGTCGCGCGCTGCGCCGAGCGAGATCGCCCTTACTGGCCAGCCTGCTGGGGCGCAGTGTGTCGCGTGTAGAGCGCGTCGTGCCAGTAGCCATAGCTACAGTTCAGCGCGCCGATCGGGTTGTGCGCCAGGACGCGGTCCTTGGCGACCAGGCATGTCACCAGCGCCTTCGAGTGGGCGATGAACAGCGAGTCGTGGCCGACGCACAGCCCCATCAGCACGTTGAGCCCCGTCTCAGCTTCGGCCAGCAGGCGCGCCTGGGCGATCGGATTGCACATGGCCTCGAACTGGCCGGGGCGGACCTTGTCCTCGTCTCGCAGGCCGAGCGTCTCCTTGGGCATAGCTCCGGTCTTGCAGCACGCCGACGCCACCTCGAAGCCGTTGGCCTTGAGGATCCTGCTCAAGACTTTGGCCTCCTGGCGTAGGCCGGCGCAGAACGCCAGGCCGAGACGTTGGACGCCGAGCCGGCGCGCGAACTCCATCGTCTCCTCGACGCGCGTCCAGCGCATGTACCCCGCGCTCTCCACGCGCGCCGAGGTGGTCGACAGCGCGTTGATGCGCGGGTCGGCGTAGTCGGCGGCATTGAATGGCGTGTTGCCGAGGCACATCGGACAGTCATCGCGCGCGTGCTCTGGGTGGCCGAGGCGGCACACGTACACGTCGCAGTCGGCGCAGTTCGGTAACTGCATAGCTCTCCTCCGTCGCAGCACGTCTCGCGCCCGGCGCGAGCAATGGCGGCGACGGTGTCGCTGGCGGGTCGAGTCTAGTGCTGGCCTCGGCGGCTGTCAAACGCCAGATGCAGGCCGCCCGCTCAGCACGCGCCCCCGCCCTCACGCGCCAGTGTCTCGGCGATGCGCTGGCGCAGCACGTGCTTCTGCACCTTGCCCGACGGCGTCATCGGGAAGCTCTCGACCACCTCCACGCGCTCGGGCCACTTCTGCTTGGCCAGGCCGTGGCGCTCCATCCAGGTCTGGACATCCGGCAGCGTGACGGTCGCGCCGGGTCCCGGCACCACGAAGGCGCAGATGCGCTCGCCGAGCCGCTCGTCGGGCATGCCGACCACGGCGGCCGCGGCGACCGCCGGATGCGCGAATAGCAGGTCCTCGATCTCCACCGGCGCGATGTTCACCCCGCCGCGGATGATGAGGTCCTTGAGCCGGCCGGTGATGGTCACGTAGCCGTCGCGGTCGAGCCGCGCCTGGTCGCCGGTGTGGAAGAAGGCATCGGGGCGGATGAGCGTCGCGTTGAGGTCGGGCCGCTGGTAGTAGCCGACGAAGCTCTGCGGCCCGCGCACTAGCAGCTCGCCTGGCGTGTCCGGCGGCAGGACGCGGCCCTCGGCATCGACGACCAGCACCTCCATGCCCTGCACCGGGCAGCCGTCGGTGTGCACGAGCTTCTCGAACGGCGCGTCGAACGGGCAGGTGGTGGCACCGCCGCACTCCGTCATGCCCCAGAGCGGGCTGACGAAGGTGCGCGGCAGGCGCTCTCGCGCGTCGAGCAGGAGCTGCTCCGGCACCGGCGCACCGCCGCAGAGAAACACGCGCAGCGAGGGCAGGCCGCCGACGCGCTCGACGTCGGGGTGGTAGACCAGGTCGCGGAGGAAGGGCGGCGCGGCGGCGACGAAGGTGCAGCGCTCGGCGGCGATGAGATCGAGCGCCTGGCCGGGCTCCCAGATCTCCTGGAGCACCGCGGCCGCGCCGAGGTAGAGGGCGATGCGCACGCCGTGGGTGAAGCCGATGGCGTGGCCGACCGGCGAGGGCACGAAGATGCGCTCGTCGGCCGTGAGTCCGTAGCGGTTGATGAAGCTGAGATTCGTCGCGTTGAGCACGTTCGAGGTCTGCATAGCGGCCTTCATCGCGCCGGTCGTGCCCGAGGTGAAGCCCAGGGCCGTCACGTCGTCGGGGTGGGGACGCAGCGCGCGCAAGGCCGCTAGCCCGCCGGCGTCCTCCCACGGGCGAGCCATGAAAGCGTCGTAGGCCAGCAGGTCGTCGCCGGCCTCGCCGACGACGAGCACGTGCGCCAGGTTCGGCGCGGCCGCGCGCACGTCGCGAGCCATGGGGCGGTAGTCGAAGCGCCGGAACACGTCGGGGATGACGAGCAGCTTGGCGTTAGCTGTCTGGGCGATGTACGTCAGCTCGCGCTGGCGGTAGATCGGCGGCACGTAGACGGTGATGGCGCCGATGGCCGTGAGGGCCAGGTGCACCACGTCCCACTGGTACCAGTTCGGCAGCTCGATGATGGCCACGTCGTCGCGGCCCAGCCCGAGCGCGCGCAGGCCGTGGGCGCAGCGCAGCACGTCGGCGGCGAGCTGGCCGTACGTGAAGCGCCCGTGCCGCGGGTCGAGGACGCAGAGGCGCCCCGGATCGCGCTCGGCGACCTCCCAGAGCCGGTCGGTGATGACCACGTTCGACCAGTAGCCGGCTCGGGTGTAGCGCTCGACGTCCTCGCGGCGCAGCAGGCAGGGCAGGGTCAAAGGTGCCTCCTTGGAGGGCTCTGATTCCACCTTACGGTTGGACGCGCGCACGATACCAGGCCAGGAAATCGCCTGGTGTGCCGAGCGGGAAAGGGATCGTGGCGCGCAGCGCCGGCCGATCCAAGAAGTGCGCGCGGTCGAGCGTCACGAAGAAATCTACACCTGCGGCCCAGGCAGCGGCTAGCAGTTCGCCGTCGCCACGATGGCCGGCCAACGCCGCAGCCTGCCCGGCGAGGTCGGCCGACGGCTTGGCTGCGA
>JACQUS010000248.1 GCA_016210125.1 Chloroflexota bacterium
GCTACAGCTACGCCGAGCTGGAGCAGGAGCGCGAGACCGTGTGGGACGACGTGCGCAACGCGCTGGCGCAGCGCCACCTGCGCGAGGCCACCGTCGGCGACGTGTGCGTCATCTACCATACCGGCGACGAGCGCGCCGCCGTCGGCACGGCGCGGGTCGTGCGCGGCGCCTATCCCGACCCGCAGCACCCGGAGCGCACGGTCATCGATTTGGAGCTCGGCGAGCGCTTTCGCCGGCCCGTGCCTCTGGGCGTGCTCAAGGAGCACCCGGCCTTCGCCAGCAGCCCGCTGGTGCGCATGGGCCGCCTCTCGGTCGTCCCACTCGACGACGAGCAGTACGGGGTCATTCTCGCCGTGGCGAACGACGCATGAGCCAACCCGATCTCGAGCGCGCGCAGCTCGACCCGACGGCGCTCTCGGCCCGCGATCTCTACTTCCTGCTTACGAGCATCGTCGTGCCGCGGCCCATTGGCTGGATCTCGACCGTCGGGGCCAGCGGCGTGTTCAACGTCGCGCCGCACAGCTACTTCAACGCCTTCTCCGATGACCCGCCGGTGGTCGGCTTCTCCAGCCTCGGCGTCAAGGACACGCTGCGCAACACCCGCCACACCTGGGACTTCGTCGCCAACGTCGTCAGCGAGGACCTTGCGGCGCCCATGAACATCTCGGCGGCCGACCTCCCGCCTCAGGAGAGCGAGTTCACTTGGGCCAGCCTCACGCCGGTGCCCAGCGTCCGCGTGCGCGCCCCGCGCGTGGCCGAGGCCAAGGTGGCTATGGAGTGTCGCGTGCTGCACATCCTGGAGCTGGGGCGCACGCCGTCGTACCTCGTCCTCGGCGAGGTGCTGCTCTTCCACGTCGATCCGCAGATCGTGCGCAACGGGCGCGTCGACCCGGCGCTGCTGCGCCCGGTGGGCCGCTTGTCGGGCAGCGGCTACTCGCGGACGGCCGACGGGCTCTTCGCGCTCCGCCGCCCATCGTGGGCCGACCTGCGCGACCGGCAGCCGCCGCTGCGCTAGAGGGGGTTTGCAAACCGCCGATGGCTAGCATTCCTGTAAGGGCGAATCTCGTATTTGCCCCGTCCCGGTGGGCTAGCGCATGGCTCGCCCCTGCACGGCCACACGCCGGCACACGCCTTTGCAAGCACACCCTAGGCCGCCAGCAGCGCGCGGAGCGTCCGCGCATCCTCCAGCGCCGCGCCGTCCACGTCGTTGTTGAAGTAAGCGTACACGTCGCGCGCGGTCGCCGCGGCGGTGCGGATGCGCTCGGCCCAGGGCCGCAGGCCCTCGATCCCGTAGGCGCCGTAGTAGCGGCCGCTCGGACCGTGGAAGCGGTAGTAGGCCAGCGCCGCCGTGACGACGTCGGGGCAGGGCTGCGCGCGCCAGTCGTTGACGCAGAGGGCGACGCCGCGCGCCCGCAGCAGGGCGTAGAGCGGCTCGCAGTACCAGGACGGGTGGCGGAACTCGACGGCGGCGCCGAGGCCGCCCGGCAGCAGGCCGAGGAAGCCGGCCAGGCGCTCGTCGTCGCGCGCTAGGCTCGGCGGGAGCTGGAAGAGCAGCGGCCCAAGCGCCTGCCCGAGCGGGCGCATGCGGTCGAGGAAGAGCGCCAGTGGCTCGGCGCAGTCGCGCAGGCGGCGCAGGTGGGTGATGAGCCGGCTGGCCTTGACCGCGTAGCGGAAGCCGGGCGGCGCGAGGTCGCGCCAGCGGGCCACCGCTGCCTCGGTGGGCAGGCGGTAAAAAGGCGCGTTCAGCTCGACGGTGTCGAAGTGCTCGGCGTAGAACGACAGCCAGCGCGCCTGTGGCAGTCCCTGGGGATAGAAGCGCCCGCGCCAGTCGCCGTAGACCCAGCCGCTGGTGCCGACGCGGTAGGTCGCCGTGCCTGCCGGCCTCGCGGTCACGCTCCCCCTGACTCCCCTCAAAAGAACCCTCGCGGTTACCCCACGCCGCCCCGGAAAAGGTTCCCAGAGGGGGCGAAGCCCCCTCTGGACTCCCCCGTGGCGCAGCCGTTTTTCATCCCACCGGAGAGCGCCGGATCCGCAACCAAAGGCCGTCCACCACCACCTGAGACAGACGGTGCCCTTCAGCGCTCGGCCTGCTCCCGCAGCGCGCGGTTCATGGCCTCGAAGCCGCGCCGCGTCCCCGTGTCCAGCGAGCGCGCGACGAGGGGCACCAGCAGGCCGGTGAAGACCTCGCGCTGGACGAAGCGCACCCACCGCGCGCCGAGTGGCTCGATGGTGAAGACGTGCTCGCCGTCGAACAGCCCCGGCAGGAAGAGCCGCCCACGCCAGCGCAGCTCGCGTCCGGGCTCGGCCACGACCACCGTCGGCCAGAACGTGACCGCGCGACCGCCGGCCGGCCGGATGTGCACCTCGAGTCGAGCGCCGGCCTCGGCCTCGCCCCGTACTCGGCAGATGAGCGGGTTCCACGCCGGATAGCGGGCGAAGTCGGTAAGGATCTGCCAGACGCGCTCGGCCGGCGCGGCGATCTCGATCTCGGTGTGGATCTCTTTCATCAGCCTTCGTCGGCCACTTCTCGGCTCGACAGGTCCAGGCGCGGGAACTCCTCTGGGTCACGTACGGCATACTGCGCGGCCAGGCGCGGCGGCGCCGTCTGTTCGACGACCTCGTTCCACTCGCGGCGCACGACCTCGTTGGTGTAGGCCACGATCTCGGCCTCGCTCACCAGCCCCTTGCGGATCAGCAGCTCGCGCAGCGCCTTGACGGCCAGCGTCGCCCAGATCGAGCCCTGGTAGGCCGAGGCCAGCAGGTGCTCCTCGTCGGCGCCCATGCCGCCCGCCGGCTCGGCGAAACCGGCCAGCATTTGCATACGCGATTGGCGCAGCATCGCCGCCTCCTCAGGGGTGAGGCCGCTCTCGCCAAGTAGCTCGTCCATGTCGTCCCCTCAGCGGCGCACTAGCCGGCCCCGCCGGCCGGCCCAGGCTCAATGGGCCCGAACCTCAGGCGGGCGAATCCTGTCGGCTCGTCGATCTGCCAAAGCGGTACGAGCGCCGGCGGCAGGAGCTGGCGCACGGCCTCGTTCCAGTCGCGCTCGATGACGGCGTTGGTGTGCGCGACGATGTCGGCCTCGCCGACCAGGCCACGCTGCGCCAGCAGCTCGTGCAGCGCCTTGAGGGCCAGCGTCGCCCAGAGCGCCTGCTGCGTCACCGCCGCCAGCGTGCGGATGAGGTCGGCGGCCTGCTCGGCGTCGGCATCGCTCATGGCCCCCCTCGCGCCTGTTGCGCCGCTGCGCCTAGTATAGCCCACGCAGTCTGACATTCGGGGCCTGTTGACGCGCCGCGGCGGTGGCAGGTACAACCACAGCAGAGCCACACGTGGCGCCACACGCTGGCGTCGCGCGCCGCGAGGAGCAGCCATGGAGAAGTTCACCGCCGTGTTCGAGCAAGCTGGAGGCTGGTGGATCGGCTCCGTTGAGGAGCTGGCGGGTGCCAACACACAAGGCCGAACCCTCGACGAGGCACGCGAGAACCTGAAGGAAGCCGTGCAGCTCGTCATCGCGGCTACTCGCGCGCTGGCGCGGCGCGAGGCCGCAGGGAAAGCTGTGATCCGCGAGGAGCTCGTCGTGGCGCTGTAGAGGAAGCGCCGGGCACTGCTGCGCCATCTCAGGAAGCACGGCTGCGTGCTGCTCCGCCAGGGGAGCGGGCACAACGTGTATTGGCAACCGGTTCGTCGTACGACGTCGACCGTGCCTCGCCC
>JACQUS010000253.1 GCA_016210125.1 Chloroflexota bacterium
AGCGATAGCAGCCACGGCCCGGCACGAAGACGGTCGTCTGGCCCTCGAAGCGGAAAATGCTGCCGTGGACCAGCGGCTTGCCCAGCAGCACGGATGCGTCGATTGCCAGGTAGCGCGTCGGGAAGTTGTCCGCGCCGTCGACGATGATGTCGTAGGGCCGGAAGACCTCCAGCGCGTTCTCCGACGAGAGGCGCACGCGGTGCGTCACGACCTCGACCAGCGGGTTGATGCGCTGTAGCGTGTCGTGCGCCGACTCGACCTTCGGCCGGCCGACGTCGTCGGTGCCGTGCAGGAGCTGGCGCTGCAGATTGCTCTCGTCGACGACGTCGAAGTCGACGATGCCCAGCCGGCCCACGCCGGCCGCGGCGAGGTACATCGCCGTCGGCGAGCCCAGCCCGCCGGCGCCGATGAGCACGACGCTCGCCGCCGCCAGCTTCTTCTGCCCGCGGACGCCGACCTCCGGCATGATCAGATGCCGGGCGTAGCGCCGGACGTGCTGCGGCCCCCAGGTGATCGCCGGCGCCGGGGTCGCCCCGCCGGCCATCGCCGGCACGACGGCGACCTCGTCGCCGTCGCGCAGCTCGGCGTCGAGCCTCTCGATGAGCTGGTCGTTGACATACACGTTCACGTGCTGGCGCACGCGCTCTCCCTCCGTGATGCGCTCGGCCAGACCCGGGAAGCGCGCGTCGAGCTCGCGGATGAGCGTTCCGACGCTCCCCGCAGGCACCTCGACCTGAGCCGGCGACCCGGTCAGCCTGCGGAACTGGGTCGGAATGTAGACTTTCACGGACATTCTGTGTATCCTCCTGTCTTGGTTGCGTCCGCGCACCCGCTCGCCAGAGTCGCGTCTTCGACTCAGAGCGCCATGCTCAGATAGCGCTCGCCCGTGTCTGGCAGCATAGTCACCACGCGCATGCCACGACCGAGCCGCTCGGCAACAGACAGCGCCGCCGAGACGTTGGCCCCGGCCGAGACGCCGACCAGCAGGCCTTCCTCCCGCGTCAGCCTCGCCGTCATCGCCAGCGCGTCCTCGTCGCTGACGGCGATCAGCTCGTCGTAGATGTCGCGATTGAGCACGCTGGGGATGAAGCTCGCGCCGATGCCCTGGATGGCGTGCGGCCGCGCGCGACCACCGGCGAGCACCGGTGAGCGCGCCGGCTCGACGGCGACCACCAGCACGTTGGGCAGGCGCGCCTTGAGCACCTCGCCCACGCCGGTGATCGTCCCGCCCGTGCCGACGCCGGCGACGAACGCGTCGAGCCGGCCGGCGGTGTCGTCCAGGAGCTCCTGCGCCGTCGTCCGGCGATGAATCTCCGGATTGGCCGGATTGTTGAACTGCTGCGGCATGAAATAGTCAGGGTGGTGCCGCACGAGCTCCTCCGCGGCGTAGACCGCCCCGCTCATGCCCTCGATGGCCGGCGTGAGCACAAGCTGCGCACCGAAGCGCTCGAGCAGCCGCCGACGCTCGAGGCTCATGTCCTCAGGCATCGTCAGGATCAGCCGATAGCCCCTGACCGCGGCCACCATCGCCAGCCCAATGCCCGTGTTTCCGCTGGTGGGCTCGACGATGGTCGCCCCCGGCTTCAGCCGGCCCTCGCGCTCGGCGGCCTCGACCATCGCCAGCGCGATACGATCTTTCACGCTGCCGGCCGGGTTGCGCGACTCCAGCTTCCCCAGGACCTCCGCCAGGCCAGGCCGGACGACGCGGTGCAGACGCACCAGCGGCGTGCGGCCGATGAGCTCGACCACCGAGTCGGCGATGCGCTCCGGCCCCGGCCGACTCGGCTCGATCGTCACCGGCCGCCGACCGCGGGAGACCGCGGCGCGCGTAGCACGCGCCCCGGCGTCTCCGCTGGCGTGCGACGGGGCCCTTTGTCTTTCCTCGGATGTCGGCTTCACATCCACTTGCCTAGCCTCTGCCTCCGAAAACCCCTATCTGTCACCGGCGCGCGCCCCGCCCCACCCCATAAGAGCGATCCAAAGGGGGCTTCGCCCCCTTTGGATTCCCCCTTCTCAGCCCGGATGTGCCAGAGGCCGCCGCCCATTCTCGCGAGATACACCCGCGAGCCTCGCTGAGCCCCAGCCCACGGCTTTGAGCGCAGAGGGGGACCGTCGTCCCCTCTGCAGCCCCTGTCTGCGCCGCTGCATGCGCTCTAGGCGCACCCTTCATCGCCGACTAGATGTAGTAGCGCGCTTCCTCGAAGCCGCGCACCTGGCGCCGCGCCATGTCGTCGATGGACACGCGGGCCAGGATCTCACTCACCGCGTGCCGCACTTCGCGCCAGACCTCACGCTGGGCGCACGTCGGCCCCAGCTCGCAGTTCTCCGCGTCGTCCATGCAGCCTATAGGCACGAAGGGGCCCTCGACCGCCTCGACCACCTCGCCGAGCGTGACATCGACCGGCGCGCGGGCCAGGCTATGGCCGCCCTGCGGGCCGCGCACGCTGCGGATCAGCCCGGCCTTGCGCAGCGTCGTCAGGAGCTGGTCGAGGTAGGCCTCAGGAACGCGCTGGCGCGCGGCGATGTCGCGACTCTGTTGCGGGCCTTGCCCGTAGTGCAGCGCCAGGTCGATCATCGCGCGCACGCTGTAGTCCGTCTTCATCGAGATGCGCATGCGTTGGCTCGTGCCTTTGTCACTTTGTCGAGTTATTGACTCAACTAGTAAGAAAGTAGCACCCATTGGCGTGAGTGTCAAGCCGCCGGGTGCTTACGGACGATCTCCAAGCGCCGCACGACGCCGTCCTGAAGTAAGATGGGGCGGCTGCCGACAGGCGCCGCAGCGCAGCCTTGGCGCAGCGGATATGCCAGGAGGATGCTCGCATGGTAGCTAGCGCAACTCGTGAGCTTGGAGAACTGCTCGCCAGCCTCTCCTATAGCGCGATGCCCCCGGAGGCCATTGCCATGGCCAAACGGTGCATTCTGGATTTTCTCGGTGCGGCACTCATGGGCTCCCGCTCCGAGGCGGGCCGGATCGTCGCCGACCTGCTCGCGGGCGCCGGCGGCGCTGGGGAGGCAACCATCTTTGGGCACACGCAGCGCGTGCCCGCGCTGAGCGCCGCCCTTGTCAATGGGACCACCGGCCACGCGCTGGAGATCGACGACTACTACGTCGTTGGCTATCCACTTGGGCATTTGGCCACCGTCACCGTGCCGGCCGCCTTCGCCCTCATCGAGCACAGCGGGCACGGCGGGGGCCAGGCGCTCATCGAGGCCGTGATCGTCGGCTACGAGGCGGCAGTGCGGGTGTCCGACGCCGTCGGCCCGTACCACTATGGGCACGGCTGGCACGCGACCGGCACTATTGGCTCGTTCGGTGCCGCGGCGGCGGCCGGCAAGGTGCTCGGCCTTGATGGCGAGCAGATGGCCAACTGCCTTGGCCTCGCCGGAACCCAGGCGGCCGGTCTGATCGCCTCCTTCTCCTCGTACGGTAAACCGCTGCACGCCGGCAAGGCAGCGCACGCGGGCGTCCTCTCCGCGCTGCTCACCGAACGCGGCTACAAGGGCACGACGACCCTCCTCGAGGCCAGGTCGGGGTTTGCGCAGGTCACGTCCGACCACTTGCGGCCGGAGCACCTGCTGCGCCCCGTGGACGGCGATTGGGCCGTTCTCAAGAACTCATTCAAGCTGTACTTCACGGCTTGCTTCGACGTCGCGGACGCCATCCTTACCGCGCGCCGCGTCCATGGCCTGCGGGCCGAGGACGTCGAAGAGGTGCGTTTTGGCTCGATCGCCGACTTCGTGAAGAACCAGGTCGGGCTCGATCCGCGCACGGTCACCGCCGCAAAGACCAGTACCCAGTACGTCGCAGCGGTGGCCTTGCTCGACGGTGCCGTTGGCATCGACCAGTTTACCGAGGAGCGCTTGCTGGATCCGGCCGTCCGCGCCCTTATGCGGCGCGTGACGATCGAGCGAGACGCGGAGGTCGAGCGCCTAGTCCGGGATGGACACTACAGCGTGCGTCTCACGGTCACGACGAAAGCCGGTCGGCGCCTTGAGGTATTCCTCCCGGACACGCGCGGCCACTACCGCAACCCAGTATCGCTCGACGAGCTCCAGGTCAAGTTTGGCGATTTGGCGAGCCGCGTCATCGGCCGCGACCGGGCCGAGCAGGTGATCGGTCTGGTCGGAGCGCTGGAAGAAGAGCCCACTCTGTCACGGCTCGCCGACCTCCTGCGTCCGGCGGCTGATACCAGCTCGTCTTGAAACGCTCGTCTTCTGACCTTTTCGCGGACGTTGAAAGCGCGCCGGGTATCTGCTAGGCTTGCGGCCACACCGGCCGCGCGGGCGACCGGCTGCAGCGCCCCAGCACCAGCGGCGAGGGAGGGCGACGTGGCAGTCGAAGTGCAGGCTGAGCGCGCGACGTACGTAGAGATGCTGCGCCGGATGCTGGCGATCCGCACGTTCGAGCAGAAGGCCGAGGAGTTACTGAACCGTGGCGAGATCCTCGGCAGCATGCACAGCTCTATCGGGCAGGAGGCGGTCTGCGTCGGCGGCTGTATGGCCGTGCGCCCCGACGACTACATGACCGGCCACCACCGCTCACACGGCCACCCGATCGCCAAAGGCGCCGACCTCAAGCGTTTGATGGCCGAGCTGCTGGGTCGGGTCACCGGCGTGTGCCACGGCAAGGGCGGCTCGATGCACCTCGCCGACTTCTCAGTCGGCAGCCTCGGCGAGGCGGCCATCGTCGGCTCGTCGCTGCCCATCGCCGCCGGCGCCGGCTTGGCGATCAAGCTCTCAGGATCCGGCAAGGTCTGTTTAGCCTTTTTCGGTGACGGTGCGTCCAACACCGGCATCTTCCACGAAGCGCTCAACCTGGCGTCGATCTGGAAGCTACCGGTGGTGTTCCTCTGCGAGAACAACCAGTACGCCATCACCACGAGCATCAAGATCTCTAGCGCGGTGCAGCAGATCGCCCACCGCGCTTCGGCCTACGCGATGCCCGGTCAGGTGGTCGACGGGCAGGACGTGCTGGCCGTGCACGCTGCCGTCCGCGCCGCCGCCGACCGTGCCCGCGCCGGCGAAGGCCCGACGCTCGTTGAGGCCATGACCTACCGCTACGGCGAGCACTCGACGCGCCTGCGCCTGCCCCTCTACCGTAGCGCCGAGGAGGTCGAGGCTTGGAAGCAGCGCGACCCCATCGTGCTCTTCCGTGGCTGGATCGTCGAGCGCGGTTTGGCGACTGCCGACGAGCTGGCGCATCTGGAGGACGCGGTCAAGGCGGACGTGGAGGCCGCGGTGGAGTTCGCGCACCAGAGCCCCTACCCGGACCTGGACTCGCTGTGGGACGACATGTACGCCGATCCGTCGCCCTGGCGCGAGCGGCCCATCGGCTGAGTGCGACCGGAAGCACGAGGAGGCAGCAGCGTGGCCGAGATGACCTTCATCCAGGCGCTTCGGGCGGCCCTGAGCGAAGAGATGCGCCGCGACCCGCAGGTGTTCGTCATGGGCGAGGACGTGCGGGCGGGCACATTCGCCGTGACGACCGGCCTGGTGGACGAGTTCGGGCCGGAGCGCGTGCGCAACACGCCGATCTCCGAGGCCGGCTTCACCGGCCTGGCCGTCGGCGCGGCGATGATTGGCTATCGTCCTTATGTCGAGTTGACCATCGCCAGCTTCTGCTACGTCGCCATGGACATGATCGTCAACCAGGCGGCGAAGAACCGCTTTCTCTTCGGCGGCCAGGCGAAAGTGCCAGCCGTCTTCCGCTTCGTCGAGTTCTCGCGCAGCTACGCCGCGGCGCAGCACACCGACCGGCCGCATTCGCTCTTCATGGCCATCCCGGGCCTGAAAATCATCGCCCCGACGACGCCGCGCGACGCCAAGGGCCTGCTCAAGACGGCCATCCGCGACGACGATCCGGCCGTCATGTTCGACGATTCGACGTTCTGGACGCGCCGCGGCGAGGTGCCGGAGGGGGACTACACCATCCCCATCGGTCGGGCGAGCATCGCCCGCGAGGGCCGCGACGTGACGCTCGTCGCCATTTTCACGCTCTATCCGGCCCTGGCGGCCGCCGAAGAGCTGGAGAAAGAAGGCGTCTCAGTCGAGGTGATCGACCCACTCACGCTTGTGCCGCTCGACACCGAGACCATCCTCGCGTCGGTCGCCAAGACCGGACGGCTCGTGGTCAGCGACATGGCGCACCGCACGTGCAGCGCCGCCTCCGAAGTGGCCGCGCTAGTGGCCGAGCGCGGCTTCCGCTCGCTCCGCGCACCGATTCGGCGCGTGTGCACGCCGGACGTGCATATCCCGTACAGTCCGCCTCTTGAGCGCCAGATCTACCCGGACAAAGACAAGCTCGTCGCCGCCGTGCGCGACGTGCTCAGCGCCTGAGACCCGGGGGCCGAGGAGCGACGACGTGGCGGTGATCGAGGTGCGCCTTCCACAGCTCGGCATGGGCATGGTCGACGGCCAGGTGACGCAGTGGCTCAAATCGCCTGGCGAGAGCGTGGCTGCCGGCGAGCCGCTGGTGGCCGTAGACAACGGCAAGGCAACCGTGGAGGTCGAATCGCCGGCGACGGGGCGGCTGCGGCGCATCGTGGTGCCGACTGGCGCCACGGCGCCGGTCGGCGACGTGCTGGCCGAGATCGAGAGCGCCTAGCGGTTGACCACAGTAGTGTTGACCGCTACCCGGTCGGATTGTCATCGCCCCGAAAATGCCCGAGCGTCTACCCACCAGCGCAACCCCAAGTTCGTTGGTTGTGGTGCCGGTGGGAAGCGGCAGGGGCGATGCTGAGCGCAGTGAAGAATCCGCGACCACTGCGTCGAACAGGGACAAGCCCCCGCCGTACCTCCCCTCACATAGCCGCGTGTTCAACGCGTGCGACAAGCGTACTAGCGGCCGCCCGCCGGCAGCGAGCTCCCAGCGGCCCGCAGCGCTCGAAGCGCGCGCCGCGCAGCCGCCGACCAGAGCCCCACGGCGCCGACGAGGCCCCACACGCCGA
>JACQUS010000249.1 GCA_016210125.1 Chloroflexota bacterium
CCTGCGGGAGCTGCACGCGCTGCCTGGTCGCCTGCCCCACCGGCGCGCTGCGCCTCGACGCGCCGTACGAGCTAGATAACGCGCGCTGCATCAGCTACCTGACGATCGAGCACCGCGGCCCGATCCCGCGCGAGCTCCGGCCGCTGATCGGCGACTGGCTCTTCGGCTGCGACATCTGCCAGGAGGTGTGTCCGGTCAACCGCCGGCCACCCGGCGCGTCGCTGGCCGCGCTCGCCGCCGATGCCGGCGTCGGCCCGGCGCTGGACGCGGCCGAGCTGCTGGGGCTGGACGAGGCCGCCTTCCACGCACGCTTCCGCAACACGCCGCTCTGGCGGCCACGCCGGCGCGGCCTCCTGCGCAACGCCTGCGTCGTCCTCGGCAACCTGGGCGACGCGGCGGCCGTGCCGGCGCTGGCGCGGGCGCTGTCCGACGCGGAGCCGCTGGTGCGCGGCCATGCCGCCTGGGCGCTCGGCCGCATCGGCGGGCCGGCCGCCACCGCCGCGCTGGCTGCCCGGCTGGCCGTCGAGCCGGACGCCTGGGTGCGCGAGGAGCTGGCGGAGGCGTTGGCCGAGGCCGGGGCGGGCGCGAGCCTGGAGCATGGCCCAGCCACTTTGGCACCGCGGACGTCGGCAGGACCATAGGCGGAGGCGATGGTCTGCGGCCCCGGGCGAGCCAAGGTGCGGCGCCGATGGCAGATGAGGGATGGGGGATGGATGACCCGAGGGGAGCTTCGGGACATGGACGCGGTGAATCGCCCAAGAGGCGCGTCGATCGGCTCATACGAGAGGGGCGGATCGCCCACCTGGCCGTCGAAGCGGCCCTGCAAGTGTGGCGGGATGAGCGGCTTTGGGAGGGAGTCGCCCTTGGGAACGGGGAGAGCGCTTTCGTAACGGAGAACGACCTCTATCACGTGTTGGTGGATGACAGGATACTGCGTAAGCCGGAACGCATCCGATCCATTCTGGCGAACATCCTCGAACTGCGCGCGGCGAAACGCGGGCGGCGCATGGGGCTTAGCCGGTGGGACGAGAGCGGAATCACAGCATGGGGGTATGTTATCCTGGAGCCTGATGGCAGCGTCCGTACGATGCACGTGTTGGACGAGCGAGGAATGCGGAAGAAGACGCGGCGGGGAGAACGCATATGGCCACTATGAAGGCATCCGTAGTATGGGACGGGCCTAAGCGCGATGTACTCGCCCTTCTCGTGGAACCGACGACCCAACCATATGGAGCAGACCCTTCAGAGGAGGACGAGCAGGTCGTTCTCTATCGGGTGCTCGACGAGCACCAGGAGGCTACTGGGGTAGTCGTTGGCATAGAGATTGAAGGGTTCCTCGACTTCGACCGCTGGGAGAGCCTGCCGAAGCTCGACATCCGCTGGCGGCTGCCCGGCCATGAGCCGCTGCCGCTCGAAGATCTCCTGCGGCGGCTACAGCGCGAGCTGCGCCAGCAGGCACCGGCCGTGCCGCAGGGTCGGTAGAGCCGCCGTGCGCCGCATCCTCGTGACCGGTGGGGCCGGCTTCATCGGTTCGCATTTCGTGCGCTACTTGATCGAGACGACCGACGACGAGGTCGTCAACCTCGACGCGCTCAAGTACGCCGGCAACCTCGCCAACCTGCGCGCCGTCGCCGCGCACCCGCGCTACCGCTTCGCCCGCGGCGACGTGACCGACCCCGAGGCCGTCGCCGCGGCGCTGGCCGGCGTCGACGCGGTGGTCAACTTCGCCGCCGAGACGCACGTCGACCGCTCGCTGATGGAGGCCGGCAGCTTCATCGCCACCGATGTCTACGGCACGTACGTCCTGCTCGAAGCCGCACGCCGCGCCGAGGTGCAGCGCTTCGTGCAGGTCTCCACCGACGAGGTCTACGGCTCGGTCGAGAGCGGCTCCTCGCGTGAGAGCGACCCGCTCGACCCGCGCAGCCCCTACGCCGCCAGCAAGGCCGGCGGCGACCTGAAGGCCCGCGCCTACTTCAGCACGTACGGACTGCCGGTGTGCATCACCCGCGGCTCGAACACCTTCGGCCCGAACCAGTACCCTGAGAAGGTCATCCCCCTCTTCATCACCAACGCCATCGACGACCAGCCGCTACCGCTTTACGGCGACGGCCAGAATGTGCGCGACTGGCTCTACGTGCGCGACCATTGTGCGGCCATCGCCCTGGTGCTGGAGCGCGGCCATCCGGGAGAGCTTTACAATGTCGGCGCAGGCAACGAGCGCCGCAATATCGAGGTCACCGAGCGCATTCTCGCCGAGCTGGGCAAGCCGCGCAGCCTGGTGCGCTTCGTCCCCGACCGCCCGGGGCACGACCGGCGCTACAGCCTCGACTGCACGAAGATCCGCGCGCTCGGCTGGGCGCCACAGCATGTGTTCGAGGAGGCGCTGGCGACGACGGTCCGCTGGTACGTCGAGAACGAGGACTGGTGGCGGCCGCTGAAGAGCGGCGAGTGGGCGGCCTACTATCGGCGGCAGTACGGCGAGCGGCTGGCGCGGTCGCGGCCGCTGTAGGAGACGAGCATGCCAGCGATTGAGCGCATCACCGCGCGTGAGATCCTCGACTCGCGTGGCAACCCGACCGTCGAGGTCGAGGTCGAGCTGGACGAGGGCTCACGCGGCCGGGCCGCCGTGCCGTCCGGCGCGTCGACCGGCTCGCACGAGGCGCTGGAGCTGCGCGACGGCGACGCCACGCGGTACGGCGGCAAGGGCGTGCTGCAAGCGGTGCGCAACGTCAGCGAGGTCATTAGCGAGGAGCTGATCGGCTTCGACGCCCTGGCGCAGGCGGCGCTTGACGCGAAGCTCTGCGCGCTCGATGGCACGCCGACGAAGTCCCGGCTGGGGGCTAACGCCATCCTCGGCGTGTCGCTGGCCACGGCGCACGCGGCGGCCGCCTGGTCGGGCCTGCCACTCTACCGCTACGTCGGCGGCGTAACGGCGACGACGCTGCCGGTGCCCATGTTCAACATCCTCAACGGCGGCCGGCACGCTGTCGACTCCACCGACTTCCAGGAGTTCATGGTTATGCCCGCCGGCGCGCCGTCCTTCCGTGAGGCGCTGCGCTGGGGCGCAGAGGTCTACCACGCGCTGCGGGCCGTGCTGCGTGCGCAGGGGCACGCCGTCAACGTCGGCGACGAGGGCGGCTTCGCGCCGTCGCTGCGCTCGAACCGCGAGGCCGTCGAGGTCATCCTGGCGGCCATCGAGCGCACCGGGCTGAGGCCGGGCGCCGACGTGGCGCTGGCGCTCGACGTGGCGGCGAGCGAGCTGCACCGCGCCGGCGTCTACGAGCTGGCGCGCGAGAGCCGGCGGCTGTCGAGCGACGAGCTGATCGCCTTCTACGACGAGTGGGTGGCGCAGTACCCCATCGTCTCCATCGAGGACGGGCTGGCCGAGGACGATTGGGCCGGCTGGGCGCGGCTGTGCGAGCAGCTCGGCCACCGCGTGCAGCTCGTCGGCGACGATCTGCTGGTGACCAACGTCGCGCGCATTGAGCGTGCCATCCGCGAGCGCGCGGCGAGCAGCCTGCTCTGCAAGGTCAACCAGATCGGCACACTCAGCGAGACCCTGGCCGCCGTGGCTATGGCCCAGCGCGCCGGCTGGACAGTCGTGATGTCGCACCGCTCGGGCGAGACCGAGGACACGACGATCGCCGACCTGGCAGTGGCCACGAGCTGCGGGCAGATCAAGACCGGCGCGCCGGCGCGCAGCGAGCGCGTCGTGAAGTACAATCGGCTGCTGCGCATCGAGGACGAGCTGGGCGCGGCAGCGCGCTACGCCGGCTGGAGCGCGCTGCCGGCGGCGGCGAGGCCAGCCGCAGCAACCTAACCCTGGGTCTACAGGAGCTCTGTACGACCCTACCCGCGGATCAGTCGGACCGTCACGCCCACTTCGAGCGCCGCCCAACTGCGGTCGGACGTGACGACCGGCCAGCCGAAGCGGAGTGCGGTGGCCAGGCACGCCCGGTCGGCCAAAGAAAGACCACGCGCCCGCGTGGCGGCCCGCAGGCGAGCAATGGCGACCGCATCCTCCTCGGTGAGCGGCACGACCCCGAGCAGCCCGTCGACGAGTCCCAGCTCACCAAGGCGGCGAGTCGCCGTGGCGGGGTCCTCTCCGACAGCGCCGAGCCGTGACAGCACCTCGGCGTAGTTGACAGCGTTGATGACTCCCCCTATGGCGAGCGCCGCTTGGACGACCTCGCTGCCCGGCTCGTCTTGGAGATAGGCGAGCAGAGCGGAGGCATCGAGCACGTAGCCGGCCGCCTCCTGCATCAGCCATCGTCCTCGCGACGCGCCTCCGCGCGGCGCTCGGCGATCAGCTCATCGGCGAGGGAGCGTCCAGGGGCAAGGTGGCGATAGAGGCCCCGCAGCCGCCGCGCCTGCTCGCGTGCCGAAACGATGCGCAGGCCACCCTCCGGTTCGATGACGAGGATGAGCCGGTCGCCAGGACGTAGGTCGAGCCGCCGGCGCAGTGGGGCAGGAAGGACGAGCCGGCCCCGCTCCCCGAGCAGAGCGGTGTAGCGTTCGTCGGCTGTGTGGGCCATAAACTTAATCTACCACGAATCGGCTTTTGGCCACAGGAACGGGGCAAGGCTCAGTATCGCCTCTACGGGATCACGAGCGCCTGTCCCACGCGCAGGCGCTCGGGGCTGACACCAGGGTTGGCCGCCTGGAGCGCCGCCGGGCTCACGCCGTGGCGCGCGGCGATGTCCCAGAGCGTGTCGCCATCCTTGACGGTGTAGCGCCGCCCCGGCGTGGGCGTCGGCACGGCGCGGCGCTCCGGCTGCTGAGGCGACACCGCGGGGCCGGCTTGCTGGCCGGGTGCGGATCGCGTGGCCTGAGGCGCTGCGGCGGTGTCGTCGCGCGCGTCTCTCTCCGAGCGCGCGGCCGCGCTGCTCGCGCCGCTGGCCTCGGGGATGACGAGGGTGTCGCCGATGGCCAGGCGGTCTGGGTTGCTCAGCGTGCTCGCCTTGATGATCTCGGCGGTGCTGACGCCGAAGCGCTGGGCGAGGGCCACCACGGTGTCGCCCGCCTGCACCGTGTAGCGGCGCCCGGCCGGTGTCGGCGTGGCGCTGCTCCGGCCTAGCTGGGCCGTCGCGGCTGGCTCGTTGCTTGGGATGAGCAGCGTGTCGCCCACGGCCAAGCTATCGCGGTCACGCAGTCGGCTGGCCCTGACGATCTCCTCGACGCTGACACCGTGGCGCTGGGCGATGCCGACGAGCGTGTCGCCGGGCTGGACGGTGTAGCGCTTGGGCGGGGCGGTCGGGGAGGGAGCCAGCGTCGCGACGTCGGGTAGGCCCAGCGCGAGCTCAGCCGCCGGCACCGTAGCGGATGGGGTGGGCGTCGACGGCTGCGCGGTGGCCGTGGCGCTGGGCGTCAGGCGCACGCGAATGCAGCCCGCCGCGGGCAAGCTCAGCACGACCACCAGCACGACCGAGAGGAGCGCGGTGCGCGGCGTCACGTGGCCTCCTTCAGGCGGTCTGTCGCCAGAGGTCGCCCCAGGCCACCTCTGGACGCTCCATGCCACGCCGAGAAGCGGGCGCGGGGGACGGGCGCGAACCCGATCGGGCTAGGTCCAGTCTATGGCTGTGCACAGAAGCTGAGATGCGGGCGTCGCCGACTTGTCACGAAGGTGACAGAGATCCGGCGCGATCGCCGTAGCCCTGCGGGTGGCGGAGGTGCCACTGCCAGGCGGTGGCGATGATGTCGCGGAGGTCGGGGTAGCGCGGCGCCCAGCCCAGCTC
>JACQUS010000250.1 GCA_016210125.1 Chloroflexota bacterium
AGGGTCGTCAGCGCCTTCCCGAACGCCGACAACCCTGCCAACGGCGAGGCGGCCTGCGTGAAGGGCCAGTTCGGCTACGACTACTGCCACCACCCTGATCGCCTTGCCGCGCCGCTCGTGCGCGTGTCGCAGCCAGCTCCGGTGCTCGCCGGTGTGGCCTAGGCGTGGCGGGGCGACCGTCGCGGCCCAGCGGCGGCCGCGCAGCCGACCGCCGTGCGGCGCGGCTCGCGCAGCTCGCGGCGCTGTCGGACGACGCCTTCGCCGGTGAGGTGCGGCAGCACCAGGCAGCGCGCTGGCGCGTGGCAGACCTGGAGAGACATACGAAGAAGCATCGGAGGGACTTCCTGGAACTAGTCGGCCGAGCACACTCGCCGGTGGAATTGGACGAGCTGAGCCGCAGCGTCCTGCACGCGTGGGATCGCCTGTTCACCGAGCTAGAGGCCGATGGTTCGATCAGCTACCTGTCCATCATGTCGCTTCCCGAACCAGACACGGCTATAATTGTCGTGACGCGGGGACGTTTCATTCGGTCTACGTTTCCCGCCGCGAGCCTCACGCAATGGTTGAGGCGTCGCAGAGCCGCGGTCGAGGTAACTGAACGTGGTAAGAGACTTGGCCTCGCTGATTAGGCTTTACGACGGTATGGTCGAGGAGGGTCTGCCGTATTACGATGAAGAGGTCGAGGTGACGAACTTGTTCGTCACCCGCGAGCTGGTCGAGGATGCGCTGCGCGCCGGCGCCGAGGTCACCGCCGCCGACCGCGCGCGGCTCGACGCCGCGGACGCCAAGCTGCTTCGGCGCCGCCGGCGGCTGCTGCGGCGTTTCCCGGAGCTGTTCGAGGACCGGCCAGCGGACGTGCCCAGAGTCTACTGGTGGTGGTACCTCGACGAAGGCCCGCGGGTGCGCGAGGAACCGGTGGCGGGGGCGAAGGAGCGTTGAGCGTTTGCAGCAGACACTGGGCGTGAGCACACGCCACGCGCGTGGCGGGCGGGGCGCGTGACCCAGAGCGCGGCCGCGCCGACGATCTGGGATGCGGCACTCGACGCGGTCGTCGCGCGTCTGGCAGCCATTCGTCAGGCGCACGGGCCGCAGGCCGTGGGCTTCGTTTCCTCGGGCCATTGCACCAACGAAGAGCACTACCTCCTCCAGAAGCTGGCGCGGCGCGGGCTGGGCACGAACAACGTCGACACCGCCTCGCAGCTCTGCTTCGGCCCGACGGTACGCGTCCTGCGGCGCACGCTCGGCATCGCCGCGGCGACGACCTCGTATGCCCAGATCGAGGCCGCCGGCTGCCTGCTCGTGGTCGGCTCGAACATAAGCGAGACACAGCCCATCGTCGGCCTGCGCGTCAAGGCCGCCGTGCGCAACGGGGCCAAGCTTGTCCTGATCGATCCACGGGCCGTCGAGATTCAGCGCTTCGCCTACCTTTGGCTGCGGCCGCGACCGGGCAGCGACCTCGCTCTCGTGCTGGGCGTCCTGCGCGCGATCCTCGACGAGGGTCTTCAGAACGACGCTTTTCTCCGCGAGCGCTGCGCCGGCGCCGACGCGCTGCTGGCCTCGCTGAACGGCTGGAGCGTCGATCGCGCGGCCCAGACAAGCGGCGTGCCGGCGGCCGACATCGTCGCCACGGCGCGCCTCTTTGCCAGCGGCGGGCGTGACGCGCGCTACTCGTTTCCGGCCTCGTGGATCGGGCCTATCGTCCGGCCGGGGCGCGCGCCCGGCAGCGATGGCGCGACGATCCTCTACGGCACGGGCGTCACGCAGCGCCCCGACGGCGAGCTGCTGGTCCAGGCGCTCCTGACGCTCGTGCTGGCGACTGGCCAGATCGGCCGGCCGGGGGCCGGGATCGTGCCGGCCACGGGCCACGCCAACAGCCAGGGCGGCTACGACGTCGGCTGCGCGCCGGACCTCCTGCCCGGCCAAGCGGCGCTCGACAACCTCGAGGCGCGCGACCGTCTCGATCGACTGTGGGGCGCGCCGCCGCCGCGCGAGCCGGGGCTCAACCTGCTGGAGCAGGTGCGCGCGGCGTACGAAGGGCGGCTCAAGGCCCTCTACATCGTCGGAGCGAACCCGCTCGTCGCGCTGCCTGATCCGGCGTTCACGCGCGCGGCGCTGGAGCGGCTCGACCTGCTCGTGGTGCAGGACATTTTCCCCAGCGAGACCGCCGCGCTGGCGCACGTCGTCCTGCCGGCGTGCAGCGTGGCCGAGACACGCGGGACGTTCACGAACCTGGAGCGCTGCGTGCAGGTCGTCCGGCCGGCGGTGACGCCCGTCGGCGGCAGCCGGCCCGACTGGTGGATTCTCGGCGAGATGCTGCGCCGGCTGGTGGATCCAACGCGGCCGGCGCTCGACCCGGCGGCGCCGGTGCCGACCGATCCGCTCAGCGGGCGGCCGGTCTTCGCCGAGCTATGCGAGGCCGTCCCGTTCTACCGCCACCTCCGCGAGGAGCGGCTGGGCACGGCCGGCCAGCAGTGGTCGCTCGACGGCGCCGGAGGCGAGCTGCTGCACGCTGTACGCTTCGCTACGCCGGACGGGCGGGCGCGTCTGCTGCCCGTCCCGCCGCCGCCCGACGGGCCGCCGGTGCTGCCGGACCTGCCGGCCGACTTCCCGCTGCTCCTCTGCACCGGCCGGTCGCTCTACCATTTCAACACCGGGGTGGTCTCCCGTCGCGCTAAGGGGCTGGAGACCTTCCAGCCGCAGGCGGTCGCCGAGGTGCATCCGGCCGACGCCGCGGCTTGCGGCCTCCAGGACGGCGACCTCGCGCGGCTCATCTCCCCCTGGGGCGAGGTGCGCGCGCCGGTGAAGCTCTCCGAGGCGCTTTTCATCGGGCAGGTCTTCGCTCCCTTCCACTACGCCGAGGTGCCCGTGAACGCCCTGCTGCCCTACCCGGCGTCCGACCTGCCCGGCCTGCCGCCGCTCAAGCACATCCCCGTGCGCCTGGAGCGGGCGGAGTAATACCGTTTCACCTTGGCGATGTCATTACGAGGCCGGGGCGATCCTTGTGATCGCCGACATTGGGGCGAAGCCAAGGTTCGCCCTTATGACGAACGATGCCAGAGGTCGCGGAGGCGCGAGGCTTGCGCTCGCCCATCCGCCATCGAACGCGGCGGGTGCCCTCCCGGCGCGAGACTATACCGCGTCCGGCTCGCCGGGCGCCTCCGTGAGGTACGCGGGCAGCAGCGTCGTCCCGTCGATGATGGCGGCGGCAAGCTGCTCGCGGGTGAGGCCCGTTGCGCCGCGCAGGTCTGCCCCCTCCAGGTGCGCCCGCTGGAGGTCTGCCCCCTCCAGGTGCGCCACGCTCAGGGCTGCCCCCTCCAGGTGCGCCCGCTGGAGGTCTGCCCCCTCCAGGTGCGCCCCGCGCAGGGCTGCCCCCTCCAGGTGCGCCGCCATCAGAGCTGCCCGCTCCAGGTGCGCCTCGCGCAGGTTTGCCCGCTCCAGGTGCGCCGCCATCAGGTCTGCCCCCTCCAGGTGCGCCTCGCGCAGGTCTGCCCTCTCCAGGTGCGCCTCGCGGAGGTGTGCCCCCTCCAGGTGCGCCCCGCGCAGGTCTGCCCGCTCCAGGTGCGCCCCGCTCAGGGCTGCCCCCTCCAGGTGCGCCTCGCTCAGGGCTGCCCCCTCCAGGTGCGCGTTGTAGAGCTTTGCCCCCTGCAGGTGCGCCCTGAGGAGGTCTGCCCGCTCCAGGTGCGCCCCGCTCAGGGCTGCCCTCTCCAGGTGCGCCTTACTGAGGTGGGCGCCCTCCAGGTGCGCCTCCAAGAGGAGTGCCCCCTCCAGGTGCGCCTCACTGAGGTGGGCACCCTCCAGGTGCGCCTCACTGAGGTGGGCGCCCTCCAGGTGGGCGGCACTCAGGTGCGCTCCACGCAGGTCGGTGCCGTGCAAGTCGAGCCGCTGCTCCTCGCCATTGCCGAACCAGTACCTGCGCCGGCCAATGACTGTGAGGGCTGCAGACACGTCCTCGCTCGGTCGCGGCGGCTGCTCAGCCGTTGCTGCCTCGTGGTGCGCCGCCTCCGCACCCTGGCCCTTGGGCGGTGCCCACGGCGCCTTGTGGCGCACATACGCCGTCAAGACCTCCATGATCGTCCAGTGGTCCTTTTCCGAGTCGCGGGCGATGCGCTCGAGGGCATAGATGCCGCCGAGCCGCACCTCGAGATGCTCGCGGCCAAGTTGGTCGATGGCCCGTGTGAAACGTTCGGTGACCTGGCCCTCCTGGGCCACCTGGACGCTGCGCTCGGTCGCCGCGATGCGCCGCCAGGTGAGATAGAGGCCCACCAAGAGAAGCAGGCCGGCGACGATCTGTGCCAACGTCGC
>JACQUS010000245.1 GCA_016210125.1 Chloroflexota bacterium
ACAAGTTGAAATGGTCGGCCCTTGCGGGCATGGAGGCGTCCAACCGGCCGTGCCAGGCACGCATCACTCGACGCACCTCCTAGGAGTTCGACTCGTGGTTTGCCAGTGAGGAGGACCTGTTGCGACTACTTGGTCCGCCGGCGGTGGCCTGACGGCTTCACCTGCCCACGCTGTGGTAGTACTCAACCACCGTGGACCACGGCTCGCAGATACCCGCACCGGCCGTCGGTGTGAGGGCGAGGTCTCGCCGACGGCGGACACGGTGTTCGAGCGAAGTCGCCTTCCGCTGCGCATCTGGTCCCCGGCCATGTGGTTCGTCACCAGCAAATTGAATATCTATTCCCAGGCCGTTGCCGCAAGGGAACACAAGGAAGGACAATAGAGGTACGCCCCCACGCTTGTGGGGACAGGGGCTCCTCGTAGGCCCAGAGATTCGCGCCCAACGGTGCGTCGGCTGGTACTCTTGTTGCGTTGCACGCCCAGTGACATAGCAGGTTGCACGTAGACTGTCACCGAGTACGGCGACGGTCTGAGCCGTTCCGTTCCGAGCGCGCCCTAGATGCGGAACGCCGGAACGGGTATGCGGAATGTGGCACATGGCGGGCCGAGGGCGGGAGCTCAGCATGGGAGGCTGAGCTGCGGGTCGGCGGCGGCGGGCAGGAACCAGCCTGCAGGTCCGCGCAGGACGAGGCCGCGCACCTGCAGGGCGCCCAGCGCCTCGCCGAGGCGCGCGTTGTTGACGCGCAGCTGTCGACGCAGGGTGGCCCTCGAGCAGGGCATCCCGGCCTGACGCAAGTGGGCGCGCACGGCCTCGGCCAACGGCGGCGGCTCGGCATCGAGACCGTCCAGCTCGAGCCTGCAAGGCTCGCCGTGGCCGCCGGCCAGACGCAGGAGCATGGGCTCGGGTGCTGGGGCGGCACGGTGCTGGACCGTCAGGCGCAATTGCTCGTGGTGACGCACGAGGTAGCATCCACTGTCGATCCAAGCGTAGAGATCGGAGCTTCCGCGCAGGGCCTGGCCGAGGTCTTGGCGAGCCCGCTTGGCCATGTGGTGGACGAGGATGATGGCCACGTCGTGACGGCGGTTGAGCTCGCGTAGGAAGCCCAGCAGGCCGGAGATGTCAGCGGCGCTGTTTTCGTCCAACCTGTGGAGGCGGACCAGGGGATCCAGCAGCAGCAGCTTCGGCCGCAAGGCCGCCAAGGTCTGATCCAGGGCCTGCCGATCGCTCTGCAGATCCAAGCGCAGGCTGGGTGCGGTGATGACGCGGAGGGGGTCGAGCCGTGCCAGCGTCAAGCCGCGGTGCTGGCAGAGCTGGTCGATGCGATCGCGCACGGCGGGCAGTCCGTCTTCGGCGAGATAGACCACCACCGGGCCTGGGGTGTCGACCGGGAAGCGACCCAGGCAGGCCGTGCCGGAGGCCACCGACACCGCCAACTCCAAGCCCAGCCACGATTTCGCCACCTTCGGTACCCCACCGATCACGCCCACGGCGGCGGCGCCCCACAGCTGCTGGACCAGCCATGGGGCGCTGGTGGGTCGTTGCGGCAGGGCATGCACCGGGAGCGTGGGCAACGGCGGTGTCACTGGCGCGGTCACAGGGCCAGCTCCTTGCGCGCTTCGATGACGTCGCCGGTGGACACGGCTCCGGCCCCGGCCTTGGCGATGCGCTCGAGGGCCTTGAGGGCGAGGCGATCGATGGCGCGCAGGTTGCCCCTGCTGATCTCGAAGAGGGCCTCGTAGGCGTCGTCGTCGAAGGGGTTGGCCTGGGCTCCGGCGATGGCGCAGCGGTGCTCGACGTAGGCCCGGGTCTCGTCGCGCGACAGGAGCCGCAGGGTGGCAAAGTGGGCCAGCCGCTGGGCCATGGCGACCTGGTCGGTGCGGCCCAGCAGGTTGCGCAGGGGCGGCTGGCCGGCCAGCACCACGGAGACCACGAGGCGGCTGTCCATCTCGAAGTTGGTCAGCAGGCGCAGCATGGCCAGCGACTCGGGTCTCAGATCATGGGCCTCGTCGAGGAGCAGCACTGGGCGCAGGCCGTCGGTCTCGACGCAGTGCGCGAAAGCCTCCTGCAGCTTGCGGACCAGGGCCGGATAGATGCCGGTGGGCGGCAGGCCGCAGGCATCGGCGATCTCCTTGCACAGGTCGCGCTTCGACAGCCCGGTGACCTTGACGTAGCGCACCTGGTAGCGGGCCTCGGGCAGGGCCGCGACCAGGGTGCGCAGGACGACGGTCTTGCCGGTGCCCGCCGGAGCGATGAGGGCGGCGCTCATGCGCCGGTGGACGGTCTCGGCCAGGGCGTCGGCGACCTCGGCCTGGTGCGGCAGGGCGAAGCGCTCGCTCACGGCCAGCTCGCGGGTGAAGGGGATCCTGCGGAAGCCCAGCGGGGTCAGGTCGATACTCATGTCTGGTCGTCCTCCTCGGATTCGTCGTCGTCGTCGGTTTCGGGGAAGCCGCCCTGCGGGTCGATCAGGGGCAGGAAGTCCCGGTCGTAGGCCCGGCTGGCGGCGGTGTGGGGCACGCCCTCGGATGGCAGCGGGCCGTCGTCCTCGGGCCGGCCGCGCCGGTCGGTGGCGTTGGCGTGCGGGTCGAGCGGGGCCAGCTCGACCATGCGGCCCTCGTGCGGGACCCACAGGCGGCGGTCGAGGACGTGGCGTGCGACCTCGACCCAGCTGCCCCCCAGACCTCGAGGCGCCTCCCACAGCCGGCCGTCCATCCTGATCACGTGGTCCTGGGACACCTTGCGCGACTGGCGCACGACGAAGCGCCGGTAGAGGTCGGCCTCGTCCTCCGGGAAACGCAGCGCCCGTCCCTGCTCCCAGCGCTGCCTGGGGGTGTCGCCGCCGAGGGTCTCGTGGGGCGTGTCGTTGTAGCGCTCCAGGTAGTGCCTCAGGCGCAGGGTCAGGGCGCCGTCGCCGGGGTCGACGGCCGTGGCTCCGTCGAGGGCGCGCAGGATCTGCTCGGAGGCGGTGCGGTTGAAGCGCTCCACGGCCCCGCGCCCGGGCGGGTACTTCCGCTGGCCGTGGACGAGCCAGGCGCTCAGTCCGCCCTGGACCACGGCCAGCGTGTCCTCGGAGACGAAGCCAGCGCCGTGGTCCAGGTAGAGCAGGTCGGGCAGGCCGTGCTTGCGGACCAGGTCGTAGAGGCCGTGCAGGAACAGCTCGGTGGACTCCGAGGCGCCGACGCGCACATCGAGGCCGTAGCGGGTGGCGTCGTCGAGGAAGAAGAGGGCCACGCGGCGGGCGCGGCTGCCGCCGGCGCGGAAGTGCTTGCCGTCGCACAGCACGCACTGCATGCGGTGCGGGTAGCGCCAGCGGCGCATGTCGCCCTCGCGCTTGCTGGGCCGGGCGCGGGTGGCCAGGCCCATGCGACGGCAGGCACGCCACAGGGTGGTGCGGTCCACGGGCTGGTCCTCGGCGACGATGCCGTGGGCCTGGGCCCGGCGCAGCAGCTCCGGCGCCGAGGCGCGCGGGTCGCGCCTTTTCTCGTCGCGCAGGAAGGCGATCAACGCCTCGCTCAGGGCCTGCGAGGTCTGGGTGCGCGAGCGGTCCTTGGGCTCCAGGGCGGCCATGCCCCCCTCGAGGAAGGCGGCGCGCCAGCGCTGGATCGTGCGCCCGCTGACGCGCACGGGTCGGCCGTCGAGATGCACGTGGTCGCGGCCCGCCACGACGCGGACGGCGGTACTGGTCCGGCTGCCACCCAGGATCAAGGCCTCGACCTGGGCGAGCACCGAGTAGCGCATCAGCCCTTCGGAGGAAGGCGCTGACGGCGGACGGTGAAGATGGTGTGCGTCGGTCATGCAACGGACGCTACGTCAGCGGCGACGATCCCGACAGTCGCCAAGTCGTGGGTGGCGGGGCGCGGCTCTGGGATGGCTTGGTGACAGGGTGTTTCGCGCCGCCGGAACGGGCCCGCACCGAGGTACGACGGTCCGCCTGCCAGCGTTGGGGCCGCGGCCAGAGCTCGGCGACCATCCCGGCGGCCAGGATCCGGTCCGCCAGGGCCTCGTCGAGGGGGAGAGCCTGCAGCACGGTGAGGACGGCGCCGCCGCGGGCTGGCCAGCTGCTCGTCCAGCCGCGCGCCGCGCGGCGCAGGGTCATCGTCGGCACCCGCAGCCGCGCGGCGATGCGCTCCCGGGTCCGGCTGTCGACGTCGGCATGGATGCCCAGCAGACGGCCGGCCAGCTCCAGGTGTCGCCCCTGGGTCCGGCGGCGGCGCGGGTCGTCAGCCGGGCTGTCGTCGGGCCACCAGACCCCGGCGGCCGCATCGATGGCGGCGGCGAACACCGTGGTCTGCCACCGGGGCTGACCCTCGCGGTCGCGCAGCAGTGGACCCGCCGGGCTGCACGGCACCACCGGCTGGCGGCCGTGGCGGATGTGACCCGGTGGGTAGAGGGTGTAGCGCCCCACCGGATGGCGGCTGCAGCCCACCACCGCCAGCGGGAAGCCCGGACCCGTCTTGCGAGCCCGATGGTGATCGATGAACAGCGAGCACGTCTCCGCCGGCTCGGCGTGCACGCAGCGCGCCGGCAGCACGGCCCGCAGCACCCCGGCGTCGTCCGGCTCGTAGGGCGCGGTGGCGAAGACAGGCTTGCTTTTCCCGCAAGCCTGGGCCAAATTGAGGCTCCCCACACGGGGGGCGGGGCCTCGTCGGCCGCTAGAACCAACAGGGGCCCCGCCCGGTACAGAAGAAGCCCGCGACGCCTCGTGCGCCGCGGGCTTCCCACTTTCGTCTCACGCGGGGTCCTGCACAACCCCGCCGATCGATCAACTCACGCC
>JACQUS010000251.1 GCA_016210125.1 Chloroflexota bacterium
CAGGGCGGCGCGATTGTGAAGCTGCCAGCGCGCGAGCTGTCGGTACATCGGGCGACTGCTGGCCAGCACGAGGACGACCACGAGCGGCAGCACAAAGACGAGGTTGTAAAGTACAAGATAGGTCAGGCCGCCGATGACCGTCGCCTGCGTCGCCAGGAGTGCGAGCACGGCCAGATACACCGCGCCCGAGCAGGGCACCGTGCAGAGGCCGACGAGGACGCCGGCGCCGAACAGCCCCGGCGTGTCCAGTCGGCCCACCAGGCCGCGCAGGCGCGGCATGTCCACGTGCGCGCTGAGCCGCGTCCCCAGCTCCGGCACGAGCGCCTCCTGGAGCAGCAGCAGGCCGAGCCCGAGGGCGAAGAGCGCCGCAGCGCGGCTTGCCAGATGCGTGCTGCTTAGCGTCTTGGCCAGCTCCAGCGCGCCCAGCAGGCCAAGTCCCAGGGCGAGATAGGTGAGAAATATCCCGAAGATGTAGACGCCCCCGCGTGAGAGCAGCCAGCGCTGGGCGAGGGCGACATCCCGGTTGCCGCTCTGCCACTGGACCAGGGCCATCGCCGTGGCCACGAAGACGAGCAGCAAGGCGAAGGCGCACGGATTGAGGCTATCGAGCAGCGCCGCGCCCAGCACTACCGGCAAGGTCAGTTGAAGTGCCGGCTCGGCCACCCGGCGGCCTCAGCTCACCACGATGGTGCCCTGCATGGCGGGGCTTTCCTTGCCGCCGCAGCAGGAGTCGCAGTAGAAGGCGTACGTGCCCGGTGCGGCTGCGGGAATGGTAACCTCCATCGAGCTGCGCGGTTGGACGACAACGTCCACGCCGAGCTCCGGCGCGGCGAACTGGTGCATGCCGCCGCCGTCGGTGTGGAAGGGGCTGTCTGGATTGACCAGCCGTACCGTTATTGGCTGGCCGGATGGCACGACGAGCTTGTTGGGGCGGAAGCCGGCCATGGTGATCTCGACGGCGCGGCTGGCGGTGCTCGCCGGCGCAGGCCGTGGCCAGAGCAGCCAACCCGCAGCGCCTACGATGAGGATCGCAAGACCGACGAACGCGACGAGCCGCAGGCGCAATGACGATTCTTTCGCGCCACGCGCGCGGCGGTGCTTGGTGGACACGGATGCTTCCTCCTCACGCGCTTTCTCGATTGTCTCTTATCGTTGTTGCGGTGCTCTCTGAGGCCGCGTTGAGCCGAGGTTGAGCAGGCACGCCTGGCCGTGCGGTGGCGGAGTCCCTTGCGGACATCCGCGGCCGTCCCTCCCATCGTCGGTCAGCCGGGATCCCCGGGTGATAGCGGTGGCCGACGGTCGGCACACCTCTGGGGAACGACCCGATGTACCGAGCAAGGACGGCACGCCGCACCGCGGGCTGCTCGATGGCGGCCATCACCGCCTGCACGAGGCGCAATGGAAGCCGCGGCAAGGCGCGCTGGGCAAGGCACAGCAGCTCGTAGCCAGGCCTGTAGCCGGCGACGAGACGCCGATAGGCGTCCCGCGCCTGACTCAGCGCCACGCTATGGTCGCTATGGTCGAGCGCCTGCCGCAGCAGGTGCCCGAGGTGCGTGCCGAAGAAGAGGGCCGGACGAATGCCCTCGCCGGTGAGCCCCAGGCACTGGCCGGCCGCGTCGCCGACGAGAAATAGGTCACCCACGGTGGGCTCGCGCAGAGCGTGCGGGAAATAGGTCCCGTCGAGGCCGTTTCGTTGCCGTCCGAGCTGGCCGAGGAAGTGCTCGAGCCGCGGGCCAAGCTGCGTGCGCCCGTCGTAGCTGCCAATGCCAATGCGCGCGAGCGCGCCGGTCGGGAAGGCCCACGTGACACCCATGGCCAGGAGCCCGCGCGGGTCGTACCAGAAGTGCAGCCCGTCGCCTGAGTACGCCACGGTCGTCTCGAGGCCGAAGTTCAGCCGCTCACGACGCACCATGCCCGGGCGCAGGCGGCTTCCCAGCACGGCACGCCAGCCCGTGGCATCTACCACGGCCGCGCCGCGGAAGCTGCCCTGCGATGTCCGCACGGTGCTGCCGTCGACGTCGAGCGCTCCGGCCAGCACGAGCTCGGCGTCGCTGCGCTGCCAGAGGAGCTCGCAAAGGCGCTGGTAGTCGAAGGTGCAGAAGGGCTCAGTCACCGGGTAGACGAAGTCGCGGCCCGGCGTGTGCACGACCAGCCGATGATGAACGTGCAGGATGGCAGCCTCGAGGTCGAGTGCCCGTAGCACGCTCACCGGCGTCCCGCAGGCCGAGGTCTGCCCCGTCCCAATGGGCTTGTGGTCGAGCAGTAGCACCCGCTTGCCCCGGAGCTGGGCCGCGACCGCCAGACCAGCAAAGCTTGCGCCGGCGATGATCACATCGTAGTCCACAGCCAAACCTCGCGTCATTGCTCCCCTACGCGGCCATGGGCGGTGGTTCTTCTGGCCCTGGCGTAGACCATGGCTGCACGCGCACATAGCACGCACGCTGGCCATCGCACGAGGCCGGCAGCGGGCCACCGCGGTGGAGGATCGTCGGGCCACACGGCACATCGGCCCGCCAGTGGCAGCCGGGAGGTGCGATTGTCGCGGCGTCGTACTGCGTCTCAGTTTCCATCAGCCAAACCGTGGCCATGGCGATCTCCTTGCCGTGACGCTATGGCCGCTACATTCCCGACCCGTTCTCTGGCGAGCGGGCGCGCCACCACCGCGATGGTGAGCTATCGTCCTGAAGGCATTCTGAGACAAGGCTGAGGATTCGCTGAGGAACTGTGGACGCGGCGCCGCAGGCGCTCTAGCTCACAGGCGCAGACGTACTCACGGAGAGCCGCACCACAGCCGTCGTGCCTCGACCCGGTGCGCTCGAAAGGGAGATCTCCCCGTGGTGCTGCTCGACGATCCAGCGCGCAATGGGAAGCCCTAGGCCGGTGCCACCCGGGTCGCGCGCACGTGCCGGATCGGCGCGGTAGAAGCGCTCGAAGACGTGCGGCAAGTGCTCGGGCGCGATGCCGATGCCGGTGTCGCGGAAGGTGACCTCGGCGGTCGCATCGTAGCGCCGCAGCCCGAGCGTGACCGTACCGGAGGGCGGCGTGTACTTGAGCGCGTTGTCCAAGACGATGAGGAAGAGCTGCTTGAGCCGGTCTGGATCGCCCTCGACCAGCGCCAGCTCCAGGTGCTCGATCTCGATCCGCTGGCCCCGGGCCAGGTGGCGTGCTTCGGCTAGCGCCTCCAGCAGCATCCTGTCCAGCTCGACCCGCTGCCGCCGGATCGGCAGGCCGGCATCGGCCCGCGCCAGCGCCAGCAGGTCGGCCACCAGCCGGGCCAGCCGGCGCGCTTCACGGCCGATCTCCCGCACGGCCTCCTGGCGCTCGGCGGGCGGCATGTCTGGTTGGCGCTCCAGCAGCTCAACGTTGGCCTGCATGGCGGTGAGTGGCGCCCGTAGCTCGTGCGAGGCGTCGGCGACGAAGCGCTGTTGAGCACGGTATGCCTGTTCGAGGCTGTCGAGCATCTCATTGAAGGTGAGCGCAAGTCGCCCCAACTCGTCGCGGCGATCCGCCACCGGCACACGACGTTTGAAGTCGCGTGAGCGCGCGATGGTGCCAGCCGTCCCGGTCAGCGTCGCCACCGGGCGGAGGGCACCGCTGGCCAGCAGCAGCCCCGCGATCAGGGTCAGGGCGGCGCCGACGAGCGTGAAGAGCACGATCAGGAGACGGAAGCGCTCGATGGACGCATCGAGCGCGTCGAGCGGCGACGTGGCCATGACGTACCGTACCGGCCCGTCTTGGGTCACCACGTAGACTCGCCAGCGACTCGCATCGGGTCCACGGACCAGTCCATACGTGCCGCGGCTGGGGCCGATGGCCATCAGCGGCGGCGCTAGCCCGACGAGCGGGTCGACCGCCGGCCGCGACGGCTGGGCCACGATCTCCTGTGGATCGACCGTCGGCAGCAGCGCGGCGTGCGCCCCGGACATGAGCACTTGACCGTCCGAGCCGTAGACCTGCACGGCGACACCTGGAACGACCGGGATGCGGAGGAGCTCCGCAACCTCATCGGGCGTGGTCGCCGCGGTCACCAGGTGCTCGGCCACGTTGCGCAACCTGCGGTCCACGTCGTCGTAATGGGCTCGCGTATGCAGACTGTAGGTCAGCAGGCTCACCACCAGCACGACGAGGCCTGTCAGGCTACCGTACCACAGCCCGAGGCGCAGACGGAGCGACACGCTCAGCTTTCCTGCAGGATGTAGCCGGCGCCGCGAAGCGTATGGATGAGGCGCGGCTCGCCAGCCGCCTCTAGCTTCTGGCGAAGCTGCTTGACGTACACCTCGAGCACATTGGCGTTGCCGCCAAAGTCGTAGCCCCACACGCGCTCCAGGAGGAATTCCTTCGGCAGCACGCGGCGCGGGTGCTCGAGGAACTGGCGCAACAGCTCGTACTCCGTCGTCGTCAACTCGATGCCGCGTGTGCCTCTCTGCGCCCGTCGCGTCCCGGTGTCGAGGCTCAGATCGGCAAATCGCAGCACCGCTGGGCGCTCGGCCTCCTGTCGGCGCAGAAGCGCACGTACCCGTGCCACGAGCACTTCGAAGGTGAAGGGCTTGACCACGTAGTCGTCGGCACCTTGCCCCAGACCCTGCACCTGATCGGTCGGAGCGTCTTTGGCGGTCAGGAGCAGCACCGGCAGGCGCGTATCGGCAGCACGCAGCCGCCGCAGGACCTCCAGCCCATCCAAACCGGGCATCATAATGTCGAGGATCACCAGGTCGGGAGGGCGGTCACGCGCCAGGGCCAGCCCTTCTGCCCCGGAGCTGGCCGCGTCGATGGCAAAGCCCTCGTACGCCAGGCCACGCTTGAGGACGCTGGTCACGGCCGGGTCGTCATCGATGACCAGGATGCGCTGCACGGACGGTGTCTCCACCCGCTGCATGCGGCGGGCCGGCGGAGATGCCCGCTCCAGGTGGTGCGCCGCCGCACGGTCAGTGGGCACGGAGCGTATCGCTCGTGTGTGCCGGTCGCGCGCCACCACCTTTATCTTACTACGCACAGGCATCGTCACGCGCCCGGCGTCACCCGCCATTCGAGCTCCGCGCGCACCACACGCCGGTGGCTGTAGTCGCGCGTGGCGCGGTCGAACCGTCCCTCGCAGGTGACGAGCGTCACGCTTGGGTATGGCGTCGGCCCGACGACCCGCGCCACCGGCACGGTCGCAGACTGGTACACGGTCGTCTCGACGACGATGTACCGGAGCTGTCGCCCGTCTGCTGTTGTGATCTCGACAGCGTCGCCCGGAGCAAGCTCCTTCACCCGCCAAAAGACGCCCGTAATGCCAGTGTACCAATCCAGGTGCCCGGACAAGACCGCGTTGCCGTCGCCGCCGGGCAAGGCGCTGAAGTCGTACCAGGCGACGTCGCTGGGGCTATCGGGCGATTGCATCACGCCGTTTCGATCAACGCCGAGCGTTACCACGCGCGCATCTATGCCGATGCGTGCTATGCTTATGCGCACCGCCGGCGAGCCCTGCCGGGGGACCGGCGTGGCGGTCGGCGCGGGGCGAGCCCGGCGCGGCGGCGCCGTAGCCGGCCGCGGCGGCGGCGTGGCGAGCGCGGTGCCCTCGGCGGCGGGCGGCGAACGCGCTGCCACCTCCTCGACGACGAGAGACTCGGCGCTCTGGCAGGCCGCCAGCAGCGCTAGGGCCGCTGCGAGCGCGGCACTCCAGCGGACGACGTGGCGAGCCGCGCCGAGGGCCACCACGCTCACCGACCGCCGTCGCCGCGCCAGCTCACCCCGCGATCGGCGCTGCGGAAGACGCGGCCGGCGCGGTCGACGGCAAGCAGGACGCGCGAGTCGCTCGGGGACACCGCTACCGCGGCCAGATCGGCCGTCAGCGCGAGACGACTCCAGCTATTGCCGCCGTCGACGCTCTTGTAGAGGCCACGGTCGGTGGCGGCATAGAGGGCGCCGGTCACCTGCTGCCCGCTGGGCGCGACGTAGCGATCGCCGCTGCGCGGATCGGAGACGAGGGCCGGGACCTGGCGCGTCGGCAGCAGGCCGCCGGCGAAGCCGTTGGCGCTGCCCCACCGCTTGCCGTCGGGGCTGCCCAGCGCGCCTTGGTCAAGCGTGCCGAGGTAGAGCACCCGTCCGCCGCCCACGGCTACGGCCAGAGCCAGCGTCGTGCGCGGCACCTGGTCGGTCAGGCGCGTCCAGCGGCGGCCGCCGTCCGTGCTCTGGAAGAGGCCACGCTCCGCGACGACCGCGTAGAGGGTGTCCGGGGATTCGGGGTCCTGGGCCAGCGCGTGGATGTCGTCGTCGGGCAGGTCGTGCTGGACGGGCGACCAGGTCGCACCACCGTCCTCGCTCAGCGTGAGCACGTTGTGGCCAGCGGCGAACACGACGTTTGGCCGCGCCGGGTGCACGGCTAGCCCCATCACGTCGCCCGTGATGCTCGTCGCCACCGGCCGCCAGGTCATGCCGCCGTCGTCGCTGCGCATGAGGCCATCGTGGTGGCCGAGGAGCACGGTGTTCGTGCCCGGCAGCAGCGCCAGCGCGTGCGCGTGCTGCACGGTCGCCGGGAGCTGGGCGATGGGCCGCTGGTCGTCCTGGGCGCTGCGGGCTGCGGCGTAGAGCCAGGCCACCCCGCCGACGACGGCCACGCCCACCAGCGCACCCGCGCCGAGCCAGACGCGCGGCCGGCGCCGGGCCACCCGGCTGGCCAGTCTGCTGCGCGCGGGGGCAGCGCTCGGCGCTGGTGCGGATCGCGCCGCTAGCACCTGCAGCACGTCGGCGCGCTGGCGCCGCGCTAGAACTTCGCGCTCCAGCTCGTCTTCGAGGAAGGCATGGGTGGCCATGAGGTCATCGCTGGCCTTGAGCAGCGCCAGCGCCTGCTGCCTGGCGCGCTCGCGCAGCGCGCGGTAGTCGGCCTCGCCCAGGTTGCCAAGCTGATAGTCGAAATCCAGCTCGCGCAGCGTCTGGATGGCCGCGTCGCGCTCGGCGAGCAGATCGCCGTCAGGTGCGCCCGCGCCCTCGACGTCGTCCTCAGCCTTGGCGCGCAGCAAGGGCTGGAGTGCCAGCGCCAGAGCCGCGGCGATGGCGACGACGAGGAAGATGCCCAGTGCTGCTACCATAGCCGTGTCCGCTCCGCCTGCTCGATCTCTTGCGCCAGGATGCTTTCGTAGCGCTGCCGCTCCTCCTCGGAGAAGAAGGCCACGGCCGGCGCTTCTGCCTCGCGCTGCCGCAGGCGGTCGCGCACGACGACGACGACCAGGACGACCCCCACCAGGGGGATGAGCAGCGCTCCCCACCAGACGAGCTGGCTGAAGCCTTGGCGCGGCGGATCCAGCAGTATCTCCTCGCCGTAGCGCTCCACGAAGTAGGCGATGATCTGCTCGCGCGACTCGCCGGCCTCCAGCCGCTTGCGGATCAGCTCGCGCATCTGCTCGGCGAGCTGCGAGCTTGAGTCGGCGACGGAGAGGTTCTGGCAGACGGGACACCGCAGTTGCTTGCCGATCTCGAGCGCCTGGCGTTCCAGGTGGCCGTCGGCGCTCACGGGCGTCGCCGCGGCGGCGAAGAGCACGAGGAGCAGGGCGAGCAGGCTACGCTTCAGCAACGAGCACCTCCTGCGGCGCCGGGCGGAGGACGCTGGCGCGCGGGCGCGCGGCGGCGGGCCAGGCGGCGATGAGCGTGCCCAGCAGAAACACCGCCCCGCCGAGCCAGATGAGGCTCACCAGCGGGTTGATGTAAATGCGAAAGGTCGCCGACCCGTCATCGCCCCAGCCGGACAGGATGACATAGATGTCCTCCAGCCAGGGCAGCGTCGTCTGGTAGGCCACACCGCTCACGGGCTGCTGCTCCCAGTTGCGATGGATGCGCCGCTCGGGGGCCAGCGTGCCGAGGGCCGTCGCGCCGTCTGCGGCGCTCAGTGGGGCGACGATCGCGACGACGCCTGGTTCGACATGCTCGGCCATGCCTTGGTAGGTGAAGGTGTAGCGTCCGACGCTGTGCGTCTCGCCCTTCCGGAACGTCACGACGTGCTCGGTCTGATAGAACGACGAACCGATGACGCCGAAGGCGATAAGCACCATGCTCAGGTGCACGAGATAGCCGCCGTAGCGCCGCCGCGCCCGCGCCACGAGGTGCCACAGCGCAACGGGTCGTGGCTCGCCCGTCATGGCGCGGCGCGCACGCACCCCACGCCAGAATTCCAGCCCGATGCTGCCGAGCGTGAAAGCCGCAGCGGCGAACGCCAGCGCCGCGAGGCCACGCTGCACGCCGAGCGCGAACAACACGATGCCGACGAGCAGCCCCGCGGCGAGCGGCCAGCGCACGTTGCGCCACAGGGCCATTAGCGACGTGCGACGCCACGCGAGCAGCGGGCCCAGCCCCATGAGGACCAGCAGGCCGAGCGCGAGCGGGCCGTTCACCTGCTGGTAGAACGGCCCGCCAACGGTGACCTTGGCGCCGCGCGTCAGCTCGGAGACGAGCGGGAAGATGGTGCCCCAGAACGTGGCCGCGGCGATGCTCAGCAGAAGGAAGTTGTTGAGCAGGAAGCTCGCCTCGCGGGAGGCGACGCTGTCGAGGTGCCCCTCGGGCGGGAGCTGCGGTAGGCGGTAGAACAGCAGGCACAGGGCGGCGACGAGGGTCACGCCGAGGAAGGCGAAGAACACCGGGCCGACCGTCGACTGCGCGAAGGAGTGCACCGAGGCCAGCACGCCGCTGCGGACGACGAAGGTCCCGAAGATGGCCAGCGCGAAGGAGGCGATGACCAGGCCGAGGTTCCATACCTTGAAGAGACCGCGCCGCTCCTGCGCCATGACTGAGTGCAGGAAGGCGGTGGCCGTCAGCCATGGCAGCAGGGCCACGTTCTCGACCGGGTCCCAGCCCCAGTAGCCGCCCCAGCCCAGCACGTGGTAGGCCCACCACGCGCCGGCCAGCAGCCCGGCGCCCTGGATACCCCAGGCGACGAGCATCCAGCGGCGGACGGGCTGGAGCCACTCGCGCCGTAGCCGGCCGCTCAGCAGCGCGGCCATGGCGAAGGCGAAGGGCACGGAGAAGCTCATGTAGCCGGCCAGCAGCAGCGGCGGATGGATGCGCATCCCGTCGTCCCACAGCAGCGGATTGAGCCCCCGGCCATCGGGCAGTGCCGCTGGATGCTGCTGAAACGGGCTGCTGACGAACGCCAGGACGGCAAGAAAGAATATCTGGATGGCGAACAGCGTGCCCAGGAAGCCGGGCATCAGCGCACGGTAGGAGCGGAACTCGACGGCCAAGACCACGGCGCCGAGCAGCGCCAGCGCCCAGGCCCAGAACAGCAGGGAGCCGGCCTGCCCGCCCCAGAAGCCGCTCAGCGTCACGTCGAGGGGCGCGTCGCGGCTGGTGTTCTCGTAGACATACCGCAGCGTGAAGTCCTTCGTTAGCAGCGCGGCGAGGAGCACCAGGCTGGCGACGCTTACGAGGAGAGCCACCCCGTAGCCGGCGCCACGCGCGCTGGCGACCATCTCCGGGCGTCGATGCACGCCGCCGAGCGCAGCCGAGACCAGACCGTAGGCCGCCAGCGCGAACGCGACGACCAGAGCGATCTGGCCGATATCTCCAAGCCGCATCAGCGAGGGTCCTCCTGCACGTCAAGCGTCATAGCACCTGCCGTCCACGCAACGGATCGGGATGCACGGGGTCGCTCTCCGACGCCTCAGGCCCCACGCGCCCGACCGGGCCGGGCCGGCCTGGCCACAGCGCCGGCACGCGCTCCAGCGCCGACCGGCGCCAGAGCCACATACCGACGGCCGTGAGCGCTACGGCGACCGAGACGACCTGGTCGGCCGAGGGCCAAGGGCCCAGCTTGATGCGCGTGAGGTCCATCGCGGCGCGCAGCAAGGGGTAGGCGACGAGGAAGGCTAGGCCGAGCTCGCCGTGGAAGCGTCGGCGGGCGCGCCACAGCAGCAGCGC
>JACQUS010000252.1 GCA_016210125.1 Chloroflexota bacterium
CTCTCCAGCCGCGCTGGAGTGGGGGAGCAGGCGCGCGGGGAGTGCAGAGGTCGCCTTAGGCGACCTCTGGGAACCCTTCCTGGGGTGGGGCGGGGTAGCCGCCCGCAGGGCTGTTTTCACAGGAGTGCAGAGGAGCGAAGCCCCTCTGCGTACCACTCCAGGAGGGGTAGGGCGGGGCATGAGCACCGAGATTTCAGGGACTAGAGGGTACACATGCGTGTGCTAATCACCGGCATCACCGGCATGGCCGGCAGCCATCTAGCCGAGTTCGCCCTTCAGCAACCGGACGTCGAGGTTTTCGGCACGTATCGGTCGCGCAGCCGCATGGACAACCTGCACGACTTGGAGCGCGCCGGCCGGCTGCACGTCATCGAGGGCGTCGTCGACAGCGCCAAGACGCTCGCGCGCGTCGCCCGGTCCGGCGCCGTGAATCTGGTCGAGGCCGACCTCCGCGACCCCTGGGCGACGGCGCGGCTCGCCGCGGCGCTCCGGCCCGACCGCCTGTTCCACCTGGCGGCGCAGAGCTTCGTGCCCCTCTCCTTCTCGGCGCCGGCCGAGACGGTCCAGATCAACGCGACGATGCAGATCAACCTCTTCGAGGCCGTGCGCCTCGCCGACCTCGCGCCACTCATCCAGATCGCCGGCAGCTCCGAGGAGTACGGGCTTGTCCTGCCCGACGAGCTACCGCTGCGCGAGTCGAACCCGCTCCGGCCACTCAGCCCGTACGCCGTCAGCAAGGTGACACAGGAGCTGCTCGCCCAGCAGTACTACCACAGCTACGGCATCCGCTCGGTCGTCACCCGCGGTTTCAATCACACCGGGCCGCGCCGCGGGCCGACGTTCGTTACGTCGAGCTTCGCGCGGCAGATCGCCGAGGCCGAGGCCGGCCTCCGCCCACCCGTCGTCGACCACGGCGATTTGTCGAGCCGCCGCGACTGGTGCGACGTGCGCGACGTGGTGCGCGGCTACTGGCTCGCGCTCGAGCACGGCGCGCCGGGCGAGGTCTACAACATCGGCTCGGGCACGGGCTATCGCGTGGGCGAGGTGCTCGACATCCTCTGCGAGCTGGCGACGGTGCCCATCGAGCGCCGCGTCGACCCCGCGCGCATGCGCCCGTCGGACGTGCCGGTGCTCATCGCCGACGCGACGAAGTTCCGGGCGCGCACCGGCTGGGCGCCGACGATCCCGTTCCGCCAGACGCTGGCCGACCTGCTGGACTACTGGCGGGCGCGCGTGCATCGCCGGGCGGAGCCGGCCTCGCCGGGCGAGGGAACACGCTAGTTGTGGGACTCGCTGCACTCCTTGCTGGGATGCAGGTAGAGGTCGCGATAGGTCACGTTCCGCTCGATCTCTGAGCCCTGGACCTACTCAACGAAGTTCGCCAGGCTGACTCCGCGGGTTGCTACCAGAACGTCCCTCAGATGAGCCTCGATCTCATCTGCCCATTCGCGCAAGAGCTGCACTATGTCCACGTCATCGCCGTGTCCGAATTGCAAGCCTTTTGGAGCGAGGTGCCAGCGGCAGGTCCCCGGACACGAGGAGTCAGCAGGACGAAGAGCGAGACCTTCCCGATGGGCTGCCCTTTGCCGATGAGGATCGATCTTCGTGCCCAAGTTTCCGAGCGCTTCGAGCTTCTGCCTGAAGCCGTCTCCGACTCGTCCCGATAGAGCCTGCATTACGTCACGCCGAAAGGTCCTGTGTGTCAAATTGCTACGCGCGTCTGCCTTCTCGTAGCCCTTGCGATCGGCCAGTAACCAGATGCGCAACCAGCTAGCGATAGCATCCAAGGCCGTGCGCGCCGCACAGACCCCAGCATAGGTGTGGTACTCCGCCAGTTTGAGATCCGCACACGGAACCACGGCGAGCGCATCGGCGGCCATCCTCACCCAGCCAAGAGCACGCCCCGCGCCGTACAGATGTTTTCCCGAGTCCTGGTGACGCGTAGCATTTGTCGCGAACAGGAAGCGCTCCGCTTCGTCGAGCAGCCAGTCGGGCAGGTCGTATATTTGCACTGCGGCCGCCTCCGCATGCGCTCTGTTGCCTAATGAGAAGATACACCGTCCAGGCGGGCGGGCAGCGCGCGCCGCGCTTCCGCTTGGCGGCTTGAACCAGCCGGGGCGGTCACACCGTCGGGACCGCCGAGTACGCTTGCTTGCCCTACGAAGGCCGTCCCCATCGCGCCCACCCTGACGCCGATGGCGGTAAGAACGTAAGATACACCGACGGGCGACGTGACCACACCGCGCAGGGGGACCTTCCGGTGGAGAGGATCAGCGCCTTCGTGCGGCGGGTACCGATCTTCGCCTCACTCGACACGGCGCAGCTCGCCGCCCTGGCGCGGGCCGCCCGCCGGCAGAGCGTGCCGGCCGGCGCGGCCATCTTTCGCGCCGGCGAGCCGGGGGCGGCGCTCCACGTCATCACCGCCGGCGCGGTGCGCATCTCGCTGCCACGCTCCGCCCACGACGACGTGACCTTGGCGATCCTCGGGCCTGGCGATTTCTTCGGTGAGCTCGCCGTGCTGGACGGCCACTCGCGCAGCGCCGACGCGCTGGCCATGAGCGACTGCGAGCTGCTCACGATCAGCCGCGAGGATGTGCTCGCGCTGCTGCGTGCTGAGCCGACCGCGGCCTTGGTGATGCTGAGCACGCTCGGCGCGCGGCTGCGCCAGGCCGACGAGCTCATCGAGTCGCTGCTTCGGGAGGTGCTCAGCGGCTTCATCCCCATCTGCGCCTGGTGCCGGCGCATCCAGGCCGAGACGGGCGACTGGCACCCGCTGGAGACCTACGTCCTCACGCGCACCAGCGCGCAGCTCACCCACGGCATCTGCCCGGACTGCGAGGCGCGCGCCCGCGAGCTCGGCGAGCGCTAGGCCGTGTCTGCAAAACACCGTAGCGCGGGGGCTTGTCCCCCGCAGTCCGGGCGCACGCGGGCGGGGACGAGCCCCGCCCCTACGTTTGGCCGGCCGCAGAAGAGGCGGCGATGCCCTTTACAGAGAGGCGCTGGCACTTCGGGCGCACGCGACAGCGGCGCGTCCACCCGACGACCGATCGGCGCTATGCTCCCCCGTCCGCTAGCTCCGCGTAGCGGAAGCAGCCGACGAGGTGGTCGTTCACCATGCCGACGGCCTGCATGAAGGCGTAGCAGATCGTCGGGCCGACGAAGCCGAAGCCATGCGCGCGCAGCTCCTTGCTCATGCGCTCCGACTCAGGCGTCTTGGCCGGCAGATCGGCCAGCGTCCGCGCGGCGCGCAGCAGCGGCTGGCCGTCGACGAAACGCCAGACGAAGGCGTCGAAGGAGCCGTGCTCGTCCTGCGCCTCCAGGACCTTCCGCGCGGCGACGACGGCCGCCTGGACCTTCCCGCGGTTGCGCACGATGCCCGGGTCGGCGAGCAGCCGGGCCAGGTCGGCCTCGCCGTAGCGCGCCACCGTGGCCGGGTCGAAGCCGTCGAAAGCCACGCGGTAGCGCTCGCGCTTGCGC
>JACQUS010000022.1 GCA_016210125.1 Chloroflexota bacterium
ACGCCGGCCTAGGGCGTACACGGCGTTCGTCGGCCGCGCACCGACGATCGTACAGCGCGCGCCGGGAAACGCGGCGCGGACCGGCGGCCAGATCTCTTGCACCAGCCAGCGCGCCGCGTCGACGTTCGGCCGGTAGTCCAGCGTGCCAAAGAACAGCAGCCGTGGCGCGGCGCCGACGTCGCCCTGGGCGCGCAGTGCTGCCGGGTGGTAGCTCGCCACGTCGACGCCGTTCGGCAGCAGCTCGACCGGCGCTTCGGGCGCCAGCGCGGCCAACACGGCGCGGTCGGGCTCGCCGACGGCCAGCGTGAGGTCGCAGGCCAGGCGGACGACGCGCTCGTAGCGCCGCAGCTTGCGAGCCTGAAGGTGCGAGTAGACCGCCGCCGGCCAGCGCGTCGGCGTGCCGCGCTCGACCGCGGCAGCGCGCGCCTGGAGGACGTGCTCGGCATTGTGGGCATCGTACACGGCCCAGGGCCATGCGGCCAAGCGCCGACGCGCCACCAGCCAGTGCGCGGCCATCTCCAGTCCCTCGATCTGCACCGCGTCGAAGTGCTCGCTCGCCAGCGCCTTGCGCAGCGCCGTGGCCAGGGCCGGCTGGTACTGGCGCTGGGCCAGGTCAGGCAGCGGCCCGCGCAGCGTCGCCAGCGCCCGCCGCCACGCCGACCGCGGCGCCGGCGGGGGCGCCATCGAGACCTCGGTGCAGAGCGCACGCAGCGTGGTATCGACGCTCGTACCCAGGGTGAAGAGCCAGATCTCGTGCGCGCCGGCCAGGGCGCGCAGCAGCGCTAGGTTGCGCAGCGCTGCGCCCTGGTGCGGCGGGTACGGCGGCGCAGGGGTGAGCAGGGCGATCCTCACCCCGCCTCCCTATGCGCGGCATGATAAATCGCCAGGGTCTCCTCGGCCGTGCGCTCCCAGCGAAAGCGCGCTGCGTGCTCGCGGCCGGCGGTTGCCGCAGTCTGCGCTAAGTCCGCGTCGGCGAAGATGCGGCGCAGACCGGCGGCCAGGGCCTCGACGTCGAGCGGATCGACCAGCAGGCAGCCCGGCCCGGCCAGCTCGGGCAGCGCGCCAGCCGCCGCCGCCAGCACGGGCGTCCCGCAGGCCAGCGCCTCCAGCAGAGGCAGGCCAAAGCCCTCATCGAGCGACGGGAGCACCACCGCCGTCGCCGCGGCGTAGGCCGCCGGGAGCTGCTCGTAGCGCAGCGCTGCGTGCAGGTGCACCTGCTGCTCGGCCGGCATGTGGTCGAGCCGACTCAGGATGGCGCCGCAGAGCCAGCCTGGCCGCCCGACGAGCACCAGGTGGGCGCGCTCGGGCAGCCAGCCGCGCGAGCGCGCCGCTTCCCAGGCGTCGAGCAAGCGCAGCAGGTTCTTGCGCGGCTCCAGTGTGCCGACGAACAGCGCGAACGGGTCGGCCGCGCCGAGGAGCTGCTCCGCCGCGGTGCGCTGCACCAGGTCCGGCTGCGGCGCGAACTGCGGCGCGACGCCGTGGTACACGACCTGGACGCGCTCGGGCGGCACACCCAACAGGCGCACCGTCCGCTCGGCGGTGGCGCGCGACACGGCGATGACGCGCGCCACCGCGCGGGCGACGTGCACCACCTGGCCGTAGTAGCGGCGGCTGGCTGGCGTGAGTAGCTCCGGGTAGAGCAGGAACGCCAGGTCGTGGACGGTGATCACCGCCCGCCAGCCGAGCGTGCGTGGCGGCACGAAGTCAGGGCTATGGAAGATGTCGGGACGGAGCGGCAGCGCCTCCAGCGCCAGGGCGGTGCGCTCGAAGCGGTGGTGCGCTGGCGTACGGACGGGCACGGCGCGGAAGCCCGCGGCGAGCGCCCGCGTCCCGTTCTGGCGCGCCACGAGCACGCGGACGTCGAGGTCCGGGGCAGAGGTGCGCAGCGCGGCGATGAGGTGGCGCACGTAGACGCTGATGCCGCCGGTGGTATACGAAGGCAGGCGAGCGTCGATGGCGACACGCACGGCCGGGGTCACGCGTTCTGGCGAGTGTAGCGGTCGACGATGCTCAAGAGGTCCCCAAGGCGAAAGGGCTTGGCGAGGAAGGCATCCGCCTCGACGTGGTTGCCGTCGTCTTCGGTGTCGCGCCAGGCGGTCAGCACCACGATCGGCGCGTGTGGCCCCGGCGTCTGGCGGTAGCGACGGGCGAACTCCCATCCGTTCATCACGGGCATGCGCAGGTCGAGGAGGATAACGTCTGGCTGAGAGCTGGCCGCGCGCAAGAGTGCCGCGGCCCCGTGCTCGGCGGTCAGCACCTCATAGCCCTCGTCGGCAAGGGCGACGCCGATGACCTCGCGTATGTCCGGATCGTCGTCCACCACCAGCACGCGCCTCACGTTGCTCACGCCGCGCCCCCTGCGCGCAGGACTAGGCGAGGCCTGCGAGTCGCCGAGCGCCGAAAGGTTGGCTCCTCGCCGCGGAGCCGGAGACAGGCGCGCCGAGTCGCTGCTCCAAGGTAAGCATAGTGGTCCGCGCCGGCCTGTCAAGCAGGTCTAGGCTGCAAGCCACTTTCATGGGAGTGGTCGATACGCCGTGGCCGCGGCACGCGAGCGGGCCGTGTGCCCGAGCGCCGCAGTGCTCAGAGCTGGCCGCCGATGACGCGCGGCCCGGTCGGCCCGGGGCTGCCGCCGGGCGGCTCGGCAGTCACGCCGACGGCCTGGTAGGTGCGCAGCGGCTGGGGCGCCTGGACGACCAGCACGGCGACCCCGCGCTCGTCGACGGTGAACAGGCCGCCGCTGGCGCGCTGCCCGTCGTGGATGAGCCAAAGCTGGTAGACCTTGCCCGGCGGAGGCGCCGGCAGGTCGCGCACCACCAGCAGCCCGGTCGTACCCTGCGGATCGAGGTAGAGCGCGCCCTGTGCCCGCGGGGCCACGTCGCTGCCGACCAGCGGCCGCGCCACGCCGCTGCCCGGCGCCAGCAGGCGCAGCGCGGCCTCCTGCGTCGTTAGCCGCGTCGCCAGATCCTCCGTTTGCTCAGCCTGGGCGCGGAGCTGCGCCTGGAGCGTGACGTTCCAGCCTAGCACGGCGACGAGGACCGCTGCGGCCGCCAGCCACGACCAGGCAATGCGCGCAGGTGCTGACCGTCCTGCCGGCGCGGGCGCGGCCAGCGCCTGGGCGAGGACGCGCGTCCCGAGGCCCGGCGGCGGCACTGCCTGCGGCACGGACCGCGCCAACAGCGCCGCCACCTCGCGGGCCGCCGCGTAGCGCGCGCGGCAGTCGTCGCAGGCGTCGAGGTGGGCGAGCGCGGCGGCGCGCTCCGCGTCGTCGAGCGCGTCGAGGGCCAGCGCCTCGGCGTCGACGCAGGTCTCCTCAGCCGGCCTCATATTCACGCACGAGTCCTCGCAGTTGCTCCCGCAGTTTCAGCATGCCCAGGCGGATGCGCGTCTTGATCGTGCCCAGCGGCTCGCCCAAGCGTGCGGCTATCTCGCTTTGCGTGAGGCCCTCGAAGTACGCCAGCTCCAGCGAGCGCCGTTGGCCCTCGGGCAGCGTGGCCAGGGCGTCGCGAACGGCGCGCCGCTCCTCGGCGTCGGCCACGGCGTCGTCCGGCGCGACGCTATCGGCCGAGAGCTCGGCCACGTCGCCGTCGGCCGTCGGGCGCTGCACGCGGCGCCGGCGCAGCAGGTCGACCGCACGGTGGTGGGCGACGCTAAGTAGCCAGGTCACGAAGCGCCCGCGGTCGGCGAGGTAGCGCTCGGGGTGGTGCCACACGCGCAGGAACACGTCCTGGACCAGCTCGTCGGCTGCCTCCCGATCTCCCAGCATACGGAGGGCCAGGCTGTAGACCGCCCGGCTGTGCCGCTGGTACAGCTCGGTCAGGGCCAAGGCGTCCCGTGCCGCCAGGCGAGCGGCCAACTCTTCGTCCTGCCTACGCGCTTGGTTCACGGGCGTCCTTGCGCGCCCGACCACCGTTTAGTCCTTACGTTCCAACGGCGCGGATGGATGCACGTCGGGCGCGGGGTGATTATAGCACGCCCGGCTGCTTAGACGACAAGACAATCACTCGTACTGTCGCTCCAGCCGGAGATGTGCTGCTCGGTGCGCTGCGGGGACAGCTTGTTTGCAGGGAAGTCCGGACGTGCGCCTGGTCCTCCGCCGCCGGCCGAGGCGGCGGCAGAGGCTGGTATACTTGCGTCGGGCAGAGCAGCCGTGAGGTGCTGGGGGCGTGCGGTGAGCGGCCACCACCAGGCGTCCGGCAGACTGAGCGCCACGCCGGCCAGCGGCGGCATCCTCTCCGTCCTGTCAGGCCCCGCTGGGGTGGGTAAGGACGACCTTATTAGGACGCTGAAGGCCCAGGGCTTCCCTATGCACTACGCGGTGACGATGACGACGCGCCCGCGCCGGCCGAGCGAGGTGGACGGCGTGGACTACCACTTCGTCACGCCGGCCGTGTTCCAGGAGCTGCGCGCCGCCGGCGAGCTGCTGGAGTCGGCCGAGGTCCACGGGCATTCCTATGGTACGCCGCGCGCGCAGGTGCGCGCCGCGCTGGCCGCGGGTAAGAACGTGCTGCTGAAGATCGACGTGCAGGGTGCGACGAGCGTGCGCCGGCTCGTGCCCGAGGCCGTGCTCATCTTCCTCGCGCCGCCGAGCGTCGAGGCGCTCCGCGAGCGCATGGCGCAGCGCGGCACCGAGGACGCGGACGACCTGGCCAGGCGGCTGCGCGACGCCGCCGGGGAGCTGGCGCAGGTGGCCAGCTACGACTACCTGGTGGTGAACCACACCGGCCGGCTGGCTGCCGCGGTCGAGCAGGTCAAGGCCATCGTCGTCGCCGAGTCGTGCCGCACCGTGCCCCGCCGCGCCGTCCTCTAGCGAGCATGATCGCCGAGGTCGCCGTCAACTATCCGACCGGGCCGGCGCTGCAGACCTTCCACTACGAGGTGCCGCCCGGCCTGCCGGTGGCGCTGGGCCATCTGGTCCGCGTGCCCTTCGGCCCCCGCGAGGTGCAGGGAATCGTCGCCGGCTTCGTCGAGCAGAGCCCGGTCGCGGAGCTGCGGCCGATCCTCAGCCTGCTGGACCCGGCCCCGGCGCTGACGCCGCCGCTGCTGGCCTTGGCGCGCTGGATGGCCGACTACTACTGCTGCCGGCTCAACGAGGCGCTGTGGGCCATGCTGCCGGCGTCCTTGGCCCAGCGCGCCCAGCCCCTCTACCACCTGGGCGACGACCAGCCGCCCGCCGACCTGGCGCCGCGCGAGCACGCGGTCTACGAGGCGCTGCGCCGTGCCGGGCGGGCCCTCCCGGCGGCGACCCTGCGGCGCCTGCTCGGCAAGCAGGCCACGGGCCTGGCGGCCGCGCTGCGGGCCCTCGAGCACCGCGGCCTCGTCGAGCGCGACTGGACGCTCACGTCGCCGCGCGCGCGGCCGCGGCGCGAGCCGCACGTGGTGGCCGTCTCCCCGCCGCCGGCGGCGGACGAGGGCTCTCCGGAGCGCCTAGGTCTCTGGCGCTGGCTGGCCGCTGAGGCTGGCGGGCGTGCCCTGCCGCTCAGCGCCGTCGCCGCCGAGTCCGGCCAGCCCGAGGCGCGGCGCTTCGTCCGCGCGCTGGCGCGTGCCGGGGCCGTGCGCCTGGAGCCGCGCGAGGTGCGGCGCGACCCGCTAGCCGGCCTGGCCCCGGTCGCCAGGGCGACCCCGGCGCTCACGCCGCAGCAGGGGGTCGCCTGGCCGCCCATCGCTAAGGCCATCGCCGGCGGCCGCGGTGGGCTCTTTCTGCTGCACGGCGTCACCGGCAGCGGCAAGACGGAGCTCTACCTCCAGGCGCTCGCGGCGACGGTGGAGCGCGGCCGCCAGGCCATCGTCCTGGTCCCGGAGATCGCGCTGACGCCGCAAACGGTGCAGCGCTTCGCCGCGCGCTTCCCCGGCCGACTGGCGCTCTGGCACAGCCGCCTGACCGACGGCGAGCGCTACGACGAGTGGCGGCGCGTGCGCGGCGGCGAGGCCGACCTCGTCGTCGGCTCGCGCTCGGCGCTGTTCGCCCCGCTGCCGCGCCTCGGGCTGCTCATCCTCGACGAGGAGCACGAGTGGACCTACAAGCAGGACCAGACGCCGCGCTACCACGCGCGCGACGCGGCCATCCAGCTCGGGCGGAGCGCCGACGCAGTCGTCATCCTCGGCAGCGCCTCGCCCGACGCGGTGACCTACTACCGTGCGACGCACGGCAACGGCACGCTGCTGGAGCTGACCGAGCGCGTCGCTGCAGCCGACGAGGCCGTCCCGGCCGGCCCGGCACCCGGCGCGCCGCTCCCGCTGCCGCCGGTCGAGGTGGTCGACCTGCGCGCCGAGCTGCGCGCCGGCCACGCCGGCCTCTTCAGCCGGGCGCTGCAGACGGCGCTGCGCGAGACGCTGGCCGCCGGAGAGCAGACCATCCTCTTCCTCAACCGCCGCGGCACGGCGACGCTGACCCTCTGCCGCGCCTGCGGCCAGGCGCTGCGCTGCCGGCGCTGCGACATCGTGCTCACGTATCACGCGCAGCCGGAGGGCCTGCTTTGCCACCAGTGCAGCCGTCGGCAGCCACTGCCGGTGCTCTGCCCGCACTGTGGCCAGGCCGAGCTGCACACCTTCGGTCTGGGTACGGAGCGGGTCGCCGCCGAGGTGCGCCGGCTGCTGCCGCGAGCGCGCGTCCTGCGGCTCGACCGCGACAGCGCGCGCGACCACCGCGCCATCGCCGCGGTGCTAGGCCGGTTCGCGGCGCACGACGCCGACGTGCTCGTGGGCACGCAGATGGTTGCCAAGGGGCTCGACCTGCCGCGGGTGACGCTCGTCGGCGTGGTCAGCGCCGACACGGCGCTGCACCTGCCCGACTTCCGCGCCGCCGAGCGCACCTTCCAGCTCCTGCTCCAGGTGGCCGGCCGCGCCGGGCGCGGCCCGCGCGGCGGGCGCGTCATCGTGCAGACCTATCTGCCGCACCACTACGCCATCACCGCCGCGGCGCACCACGACTACGCGGCGTTCTTCCGCTGGGAGCGCGCCTTCCGCGCCGAGCACGGCTACCCGCCCTTCGGCCAGCTCGCGCGGCTGGTGTACCACGGCACGAGCGCCGAGCGCTGCCAGACGGCCGCCGAGCAGATGGCCGGCGCGCTGCGCGACGAGGTCGCGCGGCGCGGGCTGCCGGACCTCGAGGTGCTCGGCCCGGCGCCGCCCTTCCACGGGCGGCTGCGCGGGCGCTGGCGCTGGCAGATCATCCTGCGCGGGCGCGAGGTGCAACGCGTGCTGCGCGGGCGGCCCTTCGCCCCCGGCTGGCTGGTGGACGTGGACCCGGTGACGCTGCTGTGAGGCGGCCGTGGTGACCGGGGAGCACGAGGCACTGGCGGCGTTGAGCCGCGAGCTAGCCGCGACTGGGCGGAGCGCTAGCGACGGAGAGCTAGACCGCATCCGAGAAGGCGTGGCTCAAGCCGGCTTCGATCCTGCCTTGCTCGTCCCTTGTGGCCGGCGCGTTGAAGGACTCACGTGGCGGGGACGCGTGCTCACTGGTCGTGAGCGACTGCCGCCTGTGGAGGCACATTACCTGCGCCACGTCTGCGCGCAGCAGGAATGGCCGGAGGGCACGACGATCGAGCGGTACGTCGAGAGCCTGCGGCAAACGGTCTCGGACCCGGCAAGCGGCGCGTTTTTGAGCCGCTACTTTAGCCACGTGCAGGTCGGGTTCGTCGGCCGCCCGGGCCGGTGGCGGGGGCTAGGCGGGGCAGATTGGCTGCTCGTCGAATATCGTGTAGACTTGGGCCACTGGACGACGGGCTTTCAGCCGCGCCGCGGTCTTCTCTATCTGGAGCAGGACAAGAAACGCGAGGGCCTACGATGGCTCCGACCGCCAAGACGCGCAGCGTGATCGACATTGATCTTCACGCGGTGGCAGCCGAACTCGACTTCCTGCCACAGCTCGAGCAGAGCTGGGCCCAGGAGTCCGAGCACGGCCGACTCGACTGGCAAGCCGAGTGGTGGGACCTGATGGGCCGGCTGCAAGCGCTGCACGACGCGTTTCGCTCCGGGACCATGAGCGCGGACCAGGCGAACCGCTACCGCGCACTAGCGCACCAGCTTAGCGGCTACCTGCCGCTCATTCGTCGCCTCGGGCTGGCCGAGCCTCCTGTCGCACTGGATGAGGTCGCCTGACCGACGACCGCCGTCGCTACGTTGGCGCTGGCAGATCAGCCTGAGCGGGCGCGAAGTGCGGCGCGCGGTACGCCGGGACCGATGCTTGTACCCTGGCGCCAGGCTTTTCTCGCGGAGGGGTAGCCGTCGAGCTAGTGGTACTTCCGAGCCGCCTGCTCCAGGTCTGGGGCCGCCTGGGCCAGCTCCTCGGGCGTGAACACTGGCATCATCTCAATGGTGGCGTTGAAGGTGAGGAAGAACGGCTCGGCGATGGAGGGAATCTTCGAGCCATCCGGGATGTTCACCACCAAGTAGAGCGCCCGGTTCCCTTGGTGAGGGCCGAAGTATACCGCCTCGGGCTTGATCGCCGCTAAGATCTCCTCGAACTTCTTGCCGATGCTCCCGTCACGAATGGCCGCGTTCCCCTGCTCCATGGGGATGGTGACCGTCATGAAGAACCGCACGCGATACCTCCCTGCATATGGTACTGTCCGGCCGCGAGAAAAGCTGGCGTGAGTATCATAGCACGAACATGGCGAGCGATAGACTTCTCGCCGCTGTGGCGGTGTGCGAGCCGGCTCGCCTTCGCCGGGGCGTGCGCAGGATCCACAGCTCCGGAGTTTTTGACAAACTCGGCCGTTACTGGGACCTCCGTTACTGGGACCTC
>JACQUS010000276.1 GCA_016210125.1 Chloroflexota bacterium
CTGGCTAGTAAGGGCGATCTCGCTCGGCGCAGCGCGCGACGGGGCGCGGCCGGCACGCTGCTGGGGCCGCAGCCTCGGACGCCGCGGCACGGTCTGGCCGAGTAGCGTTGGCCCGAGGGCCTCGCTGCGGTCGACGCCTTGGCGATGGCGCCCCCGGGCGCCGCGCAAGGGACCCTGCCGTGCGAGCCGCGTGTGCTGATCCCACACTCCGGTCGGCAAGCGCTGGCTCCACCCGGTCGGGCATAGCGGCAGACCACGATCTCGCCGTCTATGTCAGCCAAGCCCGCACCGGAGGCGGGCAGTGATCCCTCCTCGTGCGCCCGTCATTTATGCCTCCAAATACGTATTGTCAAAATTGGACGTATATGCGACCATATGCCAAAGGCTGTGCACAGCCGATGGGAGACCGCGATGCCAAGCAACACGAAGAAGGTGACCTTTAGCCTGAGCGAAGACGTGCTGGCCGGCGTCGCACGAGCCGTGGCCCGCGGCGCTGCGCCGAGCAAGAATGCCCTCGTCGAGCGCGCAGTGGTCCGCGAGCTGAAGGAGCTGCGGCGGCAGGCACGCCAGACGGCCTGGGAGGAGGCAGCGCGCGACCCGCTCCTGCTGCACGACATCGCTGAAGTCGAGGCGGGGTTCGACGACGCCGACGCCGAGACAGCCCAGGGGTCGGACTGATGGCCGGCCTGCAGTGGGCCGTGGTTGAGGCTGACTTGAACCCGGTGCGCGGGTCGGAGCAGCGTGGGCGACGGCCGGTGCTCGTCGTGAGCAACGAGCAGTTCAATCGAGCGATGCCGAATGTGACCGTGGTGCCGCTCACGTCAACCCAGCGCCGGCTCTACCCCTCGGAAGTGCTGTTGCCACAGGGCGCGGTAGGCCACCTGCGTGCGTCTATCGCCATGGCTCATCAGATCAGAACGATCGCCAAGCAGCGTCTCCGAGGCGTGCTGGGCTATCTGGACGATCCAGCGCACCGCGAGGCCGTGCGCGAAGCGCTGAAAGAGCACTTGGACCTGGAATAGGCCGGGTCGGCGCTCAGAGCGTGGCCTGCCCGCGCATCACCTGCTGGCCGCGTGCCCAGACGACGCTGACGGCCTGGCCGCGGCGGCAGCGCTCCAGCGCCTGGGCGAACGTCTCGGCATTCGTCACCTTGGTCAGGTTGATCTCGCTGATGATGTCGCCTGGCTGGAGGCCGGCCCGCTCGGCCGGCGAGCCAGGGGCCACCTTGCCGACGTAGGCGCCAAAGATCGGGATGCCGCCCTGGCGGTAGGTGATACGGCTCGCGTCGGCCACGCTGGCCCCGAAGGTCGGCCGGCCGGCCGCCGCGTCGGCCAGCAGGCGCTCCAGCCGCGGCCGGTCGAAGCCCACGACCACCTGCCCGTCCACCACGACCACCGGCACGACCGCCTGGCCGACCCGCTGCACCAGCTCCAGCGCCGCCGCGCGATCGCGCGCCACGTCGCGCTCCTGGTAGGCGATGCCCTTGTGCGAAAGAAACTCTTTCGCCGCCGTGCAGTGCGGTCAGGTCGGTGTGCTGTAGATGACGACGTTCACGCCTGGCCCTCCGCCGATCCTGATTCCTCCGTTTCAAGTATACCGACGACGCTATCTGCACCGCGCGCCAGCACCCGGCGGATCACTGCGCTGCCACGGCGCGTGTCTCAAACGAAGGCCTCTGCGCAGAGGCGGCTGGTGAGCGGCAGCATACGCACGCCCCCGAGATCCATCGTAGGTCCACAGACGTATGGCAGAGCGAAAGCAGCATGCCACGTGTGGAGGCGCGCACGACCGTGAGCAGGCCGCCCGCGCCGATGCCGTTCAACGTCGCTAGCGCGCGACGGCGCGCTGAACGCGCGGGGCGCGCGCGCCGCGGCCTCCTGCGCTTACTCGCCACGGGCGCCGTGGCCACGATGCTCGCGGCCTGCCAGGCACCGGCGCCGACCGCGACACCCACGCGCCCGCCGCCGATCTCCACCGGCGGCCCGCCGACTCCGACCCAGCCGCCGGCCGCGCCGGCGACTCCGACGAGCGCGCCCCGCCGGTCGCCGCCAGCGGCCAGCGGCACGCCGGCGCCGCTGGCCACGCGCATCTCAGCGCCCGCGGCCCCAGCCGGGCCGACCGCTGCGGCCTCCCCGACCCGCGCTCGAAGCCCGCAGCCGGCCGCGTCCCCGCAGCCGGCTGGCCGACCGACACCCGTGCCGTTGCCGACGAGCGGGCCCAGCCAGGCGGCCCTCGGCGGCGCGATCTACGGGCAGTGGTGCATCGCCTGCCACGGGCCGCAGGGCGAGGGCGGCGTCGGGCCGCGACTGATCGGTGCCGGCCAGAACCTCGCGAGGTATGGCACGGCGCAGGGGCTGTTCGACTTCGTGAGCGTGGCGATGCCGCAGAACGAGCCGCGTGCGCTGAGCGGCGAGCAGTACTGGCAGCTCGTGGCGTTCATCCTGGCGCGCAACGGACTGCTCGACGAGCGAGCGCCGCTTGCCCCGCAGAATGCGGCCCAGGTGCGCATTCGCTGACCTCGCCTGCGCCCCGATTCGCACACGGGTAGGTAAGCGTACGATCTTTGGTGCTGCATCAACGCGAGCGTGCACGAGGACCGGCTCGGCTGGGTTGGGATCGCCGACCTAGGGTCGGCACGTGTCGCCGACCGTTGCGGCAGGAGTTCGGGCGGGGCAAGCCCTGCCCCCACGGAGCCTGCCGGGGTGACGCAGGGGCGAAGCTCGTGACCTATTCCAAGGGCGAGCACAAGGTTCGCCCTCACAGAGGGCAAGGCGCCTCGGACAGACGCTTAGCCGTGCTCCGGCTCTGCCGCCCGCTCCACCGCCGCGCGCAGCTCGCCCAGCACGCGGCTCTGCGTCGCCAGGACGTGGCTGGTGATCTCGCGCAGGCGCTCGTTTAGGTCGACGGTAAGTTCGAGCGCCTCCTTGGCCAGGTCGGCCAGCTCGTCGGCCGAGCTCGTCGAGCCGGCCCGCTCCAGGATACCGGCCATGCGCTCCTCGTAGTCCGTCACCTTGACCCCGAAGACGCGCAGCAGGCGGCGCGTCGGGTCGGGTGCCTGGCGCTCCTCGCCCATCGGCTGTCCTCCTCGCTACTGCCATCCCCGCTGCGTGGCGACGACCATGCCGGCGCGCACCGGCGTGCGGCAGGCGAGCACGTTCGGCTGGCCGTCGACGACGACACGGCAGTCGGCGCACTGGCCGGCGTGGCAGAAGCCGCCCCGCGGCTCGTCGCGGCGCGCCGAGCGCCAGAGCGTGGTGTGCTCGGCCGCCATCAGGGCAGCCAGCAGCGGCTCGCCGGCGCGCGCCGCGATCGCCGCGCCGTTGACCGTGATCGTCACCAGTGGCGCCGGCGGCGCGGGGCCGCGGCGCGGATGCGCGGCGAGCCGTCGTGCGGGCATCGCTTGTCTCCGCGCTTAGATCACGCCGCGCTCGCGCAGGGCCGCCAGCTCCGCCGCGCACAACCCCAGGAGGCCGCCGTAGACCTCCTCGTTGTGCGCGCCGAGGGCCGGGCCGGCGTGGCGCACGGCGCCCGGCGTCTTGCTGAGCCGCGGGCCGACGCCGGGCATGCGCACCGTGCCCAACTCGGGATGCGGCACGGTGACGATCGCCCCCCGGGCGCGGTAGTGCTCGTCCGCGGCGATGTCGGCGATGCTGTAGATCAGGCTGGCGGGCACCCCGTGCGCGTCGAGCGTCGCGTCGACCTCGCGCCAGTCGAGCGCGCCGACCCAGTCGGCGATGAGCTCGTTCAGCTCGCTTGCGTGGGCCACGCGGTCTGGGTTGGTGCGAAAGCGCGGGTCGTCGATCAGGTCGGGGCGGCCCATGGCCTGCGCCAAGTTCTCCCAGGTGCCCTGCGTCGCGCCCACGATCATGGCCCAGCGACCGTCGCGCGTCTGGAACGTATCGCCCGGAGCCGCGTTCGGGTTGACGTTGCCGCTCCGCTCGCGCACCCGGCCCGTAAGATCGTACTCTGCGAGCATGTCGCGCGTCATGCGAAAGACGCCCTCGAACAGCGCGAGGTCGACGGTCTGGCTCTCGCCCTGGCGCGCGTCCCGGTGGTACAGCGCCATCAGCACCGACAGGGCGTTGTAGAGCCCGGCGACGTAGTCCGCCACCGTGAGGCCGGACCGCACCGGGGGGCACTCCGGGTGGCCGGTGACGTAGGTGCCCCCACCGAAGGCCTGGGCCACACGGTCGAACCCCGTGCGCAGGCGGTACGGCCCGTCCTGTCCGAAGCCGGACACGCGGACGAGCACAAGTCGCGGGTTGACGGCGCGCAGGGCCTCCTCGCCCAGCCCCCAGCGCTCGAACGTGCCGGGGGTGAAGTTCTCGATGACGACGTCGACGTGCGCCACGAGGCGCCGGAAGAGCTCTTGGCCGTCCGGTAGCCGCAGGTCGAGGGTGATGCACTTCTTGTTGCGCCCCTCGACCAGCCAGCCCAGCGCGTGGCCATGGTGCTGGACGCCGCCGTGGCGCAGCGGGTCGCCGCTGCCCGGCAGCTCGACCTTGATGACCTCGGCACCGAAGTCGGCCAGGAGCGTGGCCCCGAACGGGCCGGCAAGCATGACCCCGACGTCGAGCACGCGGATGCCGGCGAGCGGTCCGCTCATGGTGCGTTCCCTTCCAGCGGCTCGGCACTCAGAATGCGGTCGGCGCGAAAGACCTTGACCAAGCCGTCTAGGTGGCAGTGGGCTTCGAGGTAAAGATACTCGCCCTGGACGAAGAAGGCTTGCGGCGTGATGGGGCGCGGCTGTCCGCCCTTGCTGCCGCCGCCATAGCAGATGAGCGCCGGCCGCCCGAGGCGCTCTTCGAGGCAGCGCAACACCGGCGGCAGCGGTGGCAGCGGCACTGTGAACTCGGCCAGCGCCAGCGGCGGCCCCGCCAGGGCGATGAGGTCGTCCAGCGTGCGGATGTGGCGCATCCAGCCCAGCGTGGCCAGGAACAGGCGGCGCGCCGCGTCGGCGTCGGCCAACGCGCGGTGCAGGCCCTCGGTGGCGAGGCCAAGCGTGCGCAGCAGGGTGCCTAGGCTGTAGCCGTTACTGCCGAGGCCCAGCGACTGGGCGATGCGTCGCGTATCGAACACCGCGTTCGGCGGTGGCGGCAGGCCCAGCCGCGCGCACTCGCGTGCCAGCATGCCCAGGTCGAACGGCGCGTTGTGCGCCAGGAGCGGCGCGTCGCCGGCGAAGGCGAAGAAGGCCGGCAGGACGACCTCGGCCGGCGGCTGGCCCGCCAGGTCGGCGTCGCCAAGGCCGTGCACGGCTTGCGCGCCTGGCGAGATCGGGACGCCGGGGGCCACAAGCTGCTGAAACGTGCTGAGGACGGCGCGGCCGGTGAAGCGCACGCCGCCTAACTCGATGATGCGTGAGCTCGCGCCGAGCCCGGTCGTTTCGGTGTCGAAGGCTACGAAGGGCTGCCGCCAGAGGTCGTCGGCCACGTCCGCCATCCATGCGCCGTCTCTATGCTACTATCTCGCGCCGGCCCGGACAGCCGTGGTCGCGCAAGATCAACGCCACGCTGTAGATTCATACACTATCTGCGCTACAGGTGGCGATGGCGGACTCTGGCGTGCACGTGCCGCGCCCCGACCGCGCAGATGCGCGCCGGGGGTGCCGCTCGGGTTGGGCGCTCGCGCGTGTGTCGTGGAGCGAGCGCGCCGCAGCATCGGGAATTTCTCCGCCGGGAAGATCAGTACTTCTCCCGATAGGGACATGGTGGATTTCTTGCGATGCGATCTCCCCTACCCGCGGGTGAGAGTAGAGGAGGCAACAAGCTCGCCTCGCGAAGAGGTGGAGGGAGGGCAGCATGAGCGCACCAGGAACGCGCGCGTGGCGTCTCGTGGGGGCCGGTCTGCTGGTCGCCGCGCTGGCGACGGGCGCGTGCGTGACGCTGGAGCAGCCGACAAGCAGGCAGGGCACCGGCGAGGCGCCGGCAGCGCAGGCGGCCGCGCCGAAGCCCGCCGCGCAGGCGCCGTCCGCGCAGGCCGGCCCGGTGACGACCGAGAAGCAGCCGGTCCAGCCGGCGCAGCCCGCACAGCCGGCGAAGCCCGCCGCGCCGCAGGTCGAGCCGGCCAAGCTGGCCGAGGCGGTCGAGATCGCCCGCTCGCCGGTGGAGATCCCGGCGGCGGCAAAGCGCGCGCAGGCGCAAGAGATCACCATCGAGCTTGAGACCCAGGAGGTCGTCGGCAAGCCGGCCGATGGCGTCACGTTCACCTACTGGACCTACGGCGGCCAGGTGCCGGGGCCGTTCTATCGCGTCCGCGTCGGCGACACGGTGCACTTCACGCTGAAGAACAGCGCGCAGAGCAAGAACCCGCACTCGATCGACCTGCACGCCGTGACTGGCCAAGGCGGTGGCGCCGCGCTCACGCAGATCGGGCCGGGCCAGAGCAAGACGTTTACGTTCAAGACGCTGAACCCCGGGCTCTACGTCTACCACTGCGCGACGCCGCTGATCCCGCAGCACATCGCCAACGGCATGTACGGGCTGATCCTCGTCGAGCCGGAGGAGGGCCTGCCGGCGGTTGACCGCGAGTTCTACGTGATGCAGGGCGACCTCTACACCACGGGCAGCTTTGGCCAGCAGGGCCACCACGGGTCGTCGGTGCCCAAGCTGACCCTCGAGCAGCCCGACTACGTGGTGTTCAACGGGCGCGTCGGCGCGCTGACCGATAAGCTGGCGATGCAGGCCAAGGTCGGCGAGACGGTGCGCATTTACTTCGGCGTCGGCGGCCCGAACTTGACCTCAGCCTTCCACGTGATCGGCGAGATCTTCGACCGCGTCTATCCCGAGGGCGCCGTCGGCAGCCCGCCGATGACCAACGTGCAGACGACCCTGGTGCCGCCAGGTGGCGCGACCATCGTCGAGTTCAAGGTCGATGTGCCGGGCAACATGATCCTCGTGGACCACGCCCTCACGCGGCTGACCAAGGGCGGCGCGGCGATCCTCAAGGTCGAGGGCGCGCCGCAGCCGGCGATCTACCGCGAGGGCCGGTAGCACAGCTCCCCTAGCTGGCGCGCGAGCGCCCTCCACCCCGGTGGGGACGCCGGCCCGGTGAGCCGGCGTCCCCACCCTTGCGTCCAGCTTCCCCCGGCGGCGTGACCTCGTAGGGGCGAAGCTTGTGAGCCTGTCCCAGAAAG